>CAJADV010000595.1 GCA_903938575.1 uncultured Gammaproteobacteria bacterium | reverse complement strand
TGCTGGAGCTGATCGAGCTCGAAGACGATGCCGCCGCGTTCGATGCGCTCTCGGCCGATGTTGAGGCGCTCCAGAAGCAGGTCGAGAACCTCGAGTTCCGGCGCATGTTCTCGGGGGAGCACGATGGTGGGAATGCCTTCCTCGACGTACAGGCGGGCTCGGGCGGCACCGAGGCGCAGGACTGGGCCGAGATGCTGCTGCGCATGTACCTGCGCTGGGGCGAGTCCCACGGCTTTGATTGCGAACTGATCGAGTGCAGCGCGGGCGAGGTGGCTGGTATCAAGAGCGCCACGATCCATTTTCGCGGCGAATACGCTTTTGGCTGGTTGCGCACCGAGACCGGCGTGCACCGTCTGGTGCGCAAGAGTCCCTTTGACAGCGGTAACCGGCGGCACACCTCGTTTGCTTCCGTGTTCGTGTCGCCGGAGCTAGACGACACCATACAGATAGACATCAACCCTGCCGATCTGCGGGTAGACACTTACCGTGCGAGCGGCGCCGGCGGCCAGCACGTGAACCGTACCGACTCGGCGATACGCATCACCCACATGCCAAGCGGCATCGTGGTGCAATGCCAGTCGCAGCGCTCGCAGCACCAGAACCGCGATTTCGCCATGAAGCAGTTGCGTGCCAAGCTCTACGAGCAGGAAATGCAGAGGCGCAACGCAGTGCAGCAGGCTCTGGAGGACAGCAAGTCCGATATCGGCTGGGGCAGCCAGATCCGCTCCTACGTGCTCGATCAGTCGCGCATCAAGGACCTTCGCACCGGGGTGGAGACCAGCGACACGCAACGCGTGCTCGATGGCGACCTCGACCGATTCATCGAGGCCTCGCTGAAGGCAGGCCTCTGACAGCACGCCTCGGAGCGCCACCCGCATGAGCACCACAGACGACACCGCCGCGCAGGACGAGAACCGCCTCATCGCAGAGCGTCGAGCCAAGCTCGAGAAACTCCGCGCGACGCGTAACGCCTTCCCCAACGACTTCCGCCGCGATGCACTCGCAGGCGATTTGCAGAAGGCCTGTGTGGACGAGGATAAGGAAGCACTCGAGCACGCCGGTCGCCGAGTGAAGGTAGCCGGACGGATCATGCGCATGCGTGGCCCCTTCCTGGTCATCGACGACGTGAGCGGGCAGATCCAGCTCTACGTGAATCGTGAGTGGCTCGACGCCGACACGCTCGCCGAGATCAAGACCTGGGATATCGGCGACATTGTCGGTGCCGAGGGCGTGGTGAACCGCTCCGGCAAGGGCGATCTCTACGTGAACATGGACACCGCGCGGCTGCTGACCAAATCACTGCGCCCGCTGCCTGACAAGTACCATGGCCTCACCGACCGCGAGAGCCGCTACCGCCAGCGCTACGTCGACCTGATCATGAGTGAGGAGACCCGCCGCGTGTTCCGCGCCCGCTCCATCACGCTGGACGCCGTGCGCGATTACCTCACGGATCGCGATTTTCTCGAAGTCGAGACGCCCGCGATGCAGACCATTCCCGGAGGTGCTGCGGCAAAGCCCTTCATCACCTACCACAACGCGCTCGACCTGCAGATGTACCTGCGGATCGCGCCCGAGCTCTACCTGAAGCGTCTGGTCGTGGGCGGCTTCGAGCGGGTGTTCGAGGTAGCGCGCAACTTCCGCAATGAAGGCCTCTCCACGCGCCATAATCCCGAGTTCACCATGCTCGAGTTCTACTGCGCCTATGCGGACTACCGCGACGCGATGGACCTCACCGAGGGCATGATCCGTCAGGCTGCCGAGCGCGCCACGGGCAGCGCCCGGGTGCTTTACCAGGGTGAGGAGTTCGACTTCGGGCAGCCGTTCGCACGCATGACGCTGCCGGACTCCATCCGCCACTACAACCCCGATCTCGCCGAAGCGGATCTGGGGTCGGTTGTCAGCCTGCGCGAGATCGTCGCCTCCCTCGGTGGCGAGCTGCGCCCGGAATTCGGCGTCGGGCGCCTGCAGCTCGAGATATTCGACAAGGCCGTGGAGCACAAGCTCCGGCAGCCAACTTTCATCACCGCCTATCCCACCGAGGTCTCGCCGCTCGCGCGGCGGAACGACCTCGACCCTTCGGTGACCGACCGCTTCGAGCTTTTCATCGGCGGGCGCGAGATTGCCAATGGCTTCTCGGAGCTTAACGATCCCGAGGATCAGGCCGAGCGTTTCCGGGCCCAGGTGGCGCTGAAAGACGCCGGCGATGACGAGGCCATGCACTTCGATGCCGACTACATCACGGCGCTCGAGTACGGCATGCCGCCAACGGCGGGCGTGGGGATCGGCATCGACCGGCTGGTGATGTTGCTGACCGACATGCCCTCGATACGGGACGTGCTGCTGTTTCCGCACCTGCGCCCGCAGGTCTAGGCCGGGCTTGGCAGCTGGAGAACCGAGCCATGCGATGGATCCCTGTGCTGGTGCTGTTGTTTCTCATGGTTGCCGGGCAGGCGCCTGCCGTGGGCGCGCCCGCGGCTGCGGCGGCCAAGGACACCGCGGCTGATCCGTTGCCCGAGGACTTCGACTCCCTGCTGCGCGCGGCCTGGTGGGCATTGCGTGCAGGGGATGACCAGCGCGCCATGCTGGCCTATGAGAAAGTGCTGGCGCGGGCCGACGATTCACGGATGCAGCTGCGCGCGCTGATCTGCATTGCAATGGCCCGTCTGATGCCATCCTCGGCCGTGCACGACGCCGAGGCCGCGGAGCTGGCGATGCAGGAGCTGGATCGGCGCGTGAAGCTCTACGGGCTCGAGCAGGAGTTCTTCGGGGAGCTTGAGTTGCTGCGCCTCGTTGCCGCGCAAGAGCGCGAGCTCTCGGCGCTGCGGACGTCCAGCCGCAAACTCAAGCGCGATCTCGCGCAGCGTGACGAACTCATCCGGCAGTTGCGGGCGCTCAGCGTAGAGCAGCAGTGAGGTTGTCTCCGCGGGCCGTGCGCGCCAGCACGCCACCGATGCCTCCCTCCGTCAGTACCAGCCGGTCGAGCTGCGCTTCGAGCCGGGCTCGCGCGTCGTTGCCGAGATCCATTCCCTCCATCACATAGACCGGCACTTGCCGCAGCGTCGGCGAGCGTCCCAGTTCCTCGGCGAGCGCGAAGACGTCCTCGCCCGGCAGCCCGAGCGAGAGCAGGATCATGTCTGGCGTGTTTTGCCGTGCGATGGCCAGTGCCTCGCCCGGCTGTTCGGTGCTGCTCACGAACCACCCCTGCCTGCTGAGGCCGGCGATCAGCTTCTCGCGGGCCGGTGAGTCGCTTTCCAGCAGCAGCACATGGCCGCTGCGATCGCCGGGCGCCAGTCGCTCCAGTGTCTCGGCAAGCCGGCGTCGGTTGACCGGTTTGTCGAGCACCTCGGCGGCGCCATGCCGCAGGCCCGCCTCGCGCGCATCGAGCATCGATTGCAGCACGACCGGGATATCACGGGTCCCCGGGTTGTCCTTCAGCACGGAAAGCACGGTCCACCCATCCACCTCCGGCATCACGAGGTCGAGCACGATGAGGTCCGGATGCCGCTCTGCCGCAATCCGCAAACCCTCGTTGCCTCCTGCGGCCTCGAGCACCGTGTAGCCCTCCAGATGCAGCGCCCGGGCGGTGAGGGCCCGGGCGTCCGGGTCGTCGTCGATCACCAGCACCAGTTGCCCGCCGTCGCATGCGTCGCCTGCAGGTGCCGCGGCATCAATGGTTGCCTGTTGTTCAGGAGCGTCGGTCGCGGTGGCATCCACCGGAAGCGCTACCGAAAAGCAGCTCCCTTCCCCCGGTTGGCTACCGACGCTGATCGAACCGCCGAGAAGCGTGCAGAACTCCCGGCACAGCGAGAGGCCCAGCCCGGTGCCGCCGTATTTTTTGGTGGTGGAGGAGTCGGCCTGCACAAAGGGCTCGAACACCGCCTCGCACTGCTCGGGTGTCATGCCGATGCCGGTGTCGATGACGTCGAAGCGCAGCCAGGGAATACCCTCGCGCTCGAAGCCCGTTGCTTCCACCCGGATGTTGCCGTTCTCGGTGAATTTGCAGGCGTTGCTCAGCAGGTTGGCGAATATCTGGCGAAAGCGCACTTCATCGGTGTGGATTGACACGTCTGGCAGGGCCGACTCCACGGTGATGCGATTGCGGTTGCGCGCTGCCAATGCGTGCAGTGTCTCGGCCAGTTCACGGAGCACCGCAATAGCATCGAAGTGCTCGCGGTGCAGGGTCATCTTGCCGGTTTCGATTTTCGCCAGATCGAGCACGTTGTTGATGAGGGATAGCAGATGCCGACCGGCCGTGAGGATACGCTGCATGTCGCCGGTGAGGCTTTCCACCTGCACTTCGGGCTCTTCGGTGGCGATCTCGACCAGCATTTCGCTGTAACCGATGATGGCGTTCAGCGGCGTTCGTAGCTCGTGACTCATGTTGGCGAGAAATCCGCTCTTGGCTGCATTCGCACGGTCGGCCTGCTCGCGGGCGGCGTTGACCTCGCTCACGGCGTCCTTCAGCCGGCCTGTCATGTCATTGAAGGCGCTCGCGAGCTGGCCGAATTCATCGTCTGCCAGCACCGGGATGCGGTACTCGAGATCGCCCCTCCCGATGCGCACCGTGCCGCGGCGTAACCGGAACAGTGACTCGTTGGTGTGCCGCATCAGGAGGAAGCCCAGCATGGCGGTGAGCGCAATCGAACTGAGAAACACCGCCATCACGATACGACCCGTGATACGACCGGTCTGCTCCACCGCACCGCTCTCGATGCGCGAGACTTCGGTGGCCGCGTTGTCGAAGGCATCTACCGTGAGCACAGTGGCGGCGAAGCGTTCCTTCAATTGCTCTTGTGTGAGTGCTGGAGCATGGTCTGCGCGCAGGTCCGCCAGAAGTGCGTTCCAGTCTTTGAAAAGCACCGTTGAGGCCACCTGCAGTTCGGTGTGTGAGCCGCGGGAGAGCTCGGTGGTGTTGCGTTTCATGCGCTCGACCAAGCTGCCGAGCGCGGCAATTTCGTCACGGGCGCGGTTCGCCTCTGCAGCCGATACGCCCTGTCCCGCGGAGGTGCGCAGCGCGAGCAGCACCAGCAGCTGCTTGTGCAGCGTCTCCAGACGCTGGCGAAGCTCCCCGGCGTTCACCTGCCCACGCACCGAGTCACTTACCGCATCGAGAGACTCGCGGATGGCATGGTTCCCGATGGCGAAGGTGATCACGTTCACCGCGAAGAGCGCGAGCACACCGAATATGGAGATCGTCAGGCGCCTCGCCAGCGTCACCGCGGTGTGCCCCCAGTGAGCGACTCGATGCGTGCGAGCAGCCGCGGGAAGTCGAGCGGCTTGGTCTCGTAGTCGTCGCAGCCGGCCTCGAGGGCACGCGCGCGGTCATCGGACATGGCGTGTGCCGTCAGGGCAATGATGCGGATGCCGGCGCCGGTGGGTGATGAGCGGATTTCGCGGGCGGCGTGCCAGCCATCCTTCAGCGGCAGGTTCATGTCCATCAGCACCAGATCCGGACACTCGGCAAGCGCCATCCGCACCGCCTGTTCGCCGTCCTCAGCCAGCAGCACCTCGTAGCCTCGACGCGCCAGCCGCCGCGACAGCATGTCGCGGTTCATCTCGTTATCCTCAACCAGCAGGATCCGCGTCATGGGTTGTCGCTGTCGCTGTCGATATCGCCGCCGGCCAGCAGCGCATCCTGATGTATTCCGGCGATCGAGTAGATGGTCACTTCGCCTGCCATGCCCTTGGGTTGGGCCGTGAAACGCCGGCCGGTTTCCACGGTCGCGCCGGCTGCGAGGATGGTGCTTTCGGAGGCAAGGGTCTCGCCGGCCTCCGTGAAGGCTTCTATGCGCGCGGTGAGGTTGACCGTATGACCCACGACGCCGTATTTGCTGCGCCGCTCCGAACCGATGTTGCCTGCCACAACCTTGCCGGTGTTCAGGCCGATGCCGATGCCGATGTCGGGCAACCCTAGCGCGCGGTTGCGGGTGTTGATGCCGGTCACGGCCTCCTGCATCCCGAGCGCGCAGGTGATGGCGCGCAGCGCGTCGTCTTCACGCCCGACCGGCGCCCCGAAGATCGCGAGTATCGCATCGCCGATGAACTCGTCTACCGTGCCGTTGTGGGCCATGACGACCGAGGACATGGCGCCCAGGTAGTTATTCAGCAGTTGCACTACCTGCTCGGGCTCATGGTTCTCGCAGATCCAGCTGAAGTTGCGGATATCGGCCATCAGGATGGTGACGGTGCAGGCCGAGCCGCCCAGGCGCAGGCCCTGCGGGGATTCGAGCAGGGCGTCGACGATCTCGTCGGAGAGGTAGCGCCCGAAGGTGTTGCGGATGAAGCGCTGGTTGCGTTCGAGTTCGCGCCGGTAGGCTTCCTCGCGGTCGTGCCAGCGCTTGCGCTCCAGTCCTGCCGCGAGCCGTGCCTGCAGCAGGGTGGGATTGAAAGGCTTGTTCAGATAATCCTCCGCACCTGCCTCGATGCAGCGGATCACCCCCGAGGTTTCGCTGATCCCCGAGATCACGATGACCGGTACCGCTCGCAGCAAGGGGTCTGCCTTGAGGCGCGAGAGCAGCTCCAGGCCGCTCATCTCCGGCATCACCAGATCGAGGAAGATCAGGTCTACCGGCATCCGTCCGAGGATTTCGAGCGCCTCGATGCCGGAGGTGGCCGTGAGCACCCGGTGGCCCTGGCGCGCGAGGTAGCGTTGCAGCAGTTCTCGGCTGTGTTCGCTGTCGTCGATCACGAGCAGGGTGCCGGGCGCAGCCTGGCGCATTTGGCTGGGCGCTACGGCAGTGACGGGACGCTCCCATGTGCCTCCGTCCAGGGTGGCGGTGGCCCTGCCGCGCAGTTCCGTAATGGCATTGGCCAGTGTCGCCGCCAGAGTGGTGCCGTACTCCTCCAGGATCAGTTCGGCATAGCCCGCGATCGCCCCCAGATGGTTGCGCAAATCATGGCGGAGCGCGGCAGTGTCCGGCAAAGGCTGGTTACGCGCCAGGCAATCGGCTGCCCGTGCCGCCGCGAGGCTGCATTTTTCGAGATCGGGCAGTATCGCCGTGGCGCCGAGGTCCTCGGCGAGAGCGATCATGTCGGCGACCTGGCGCTCGATGGCCAGGATGGCGCCCGGGTCGATGGCTGCCTGGCCGGTCGGGTTGGGGGTCACGCCAAGGATCCGTGAAAGGGTGAAGGGCATTTATACTCGCAACCATGCCGCGCGGGGAACCCGGCGTGAGCGTGCGTGCCCCTATGCAGGGAGCGGG
>CAJADV010000594.1 GCA_903938575.1 uncultured Gammaproteobacteria bacterium | reverse complement strand
GGGTGAGGAGACCAATCTGAACGAGGCTCTTCAGGGCGCAGGCCTCGAGGTGCTGGAGACAGATCTCGGCGAGTACATCATCCAGCAGGCCGGCGAGGCACCGAGTCACATCATCGGCCCCGCGCTGCACAAATCGAAGGCCCAGGTGGCGGCGCTCTTTCGCGAGAAGCACGATCTCGGCGAGCGCAGCCTTGACGATGTGCCAGACATGGTGCGCGAGGCACGCTCGGTACTGCGCCAGCGCTTTCTCGATGCAGACGCCGGGATCATCGGCGCCAACGCCCTCATCGCCGAAAACGGCTCGATCATGCTGGTGACCAACGAGGGCAACGGCGATCTGTGCAGCACCCTGCCGCGCCTGCATATCGTGATTGCGGGCATCGAGAAACTGGTGCCCACACCCGAGGACGCCAGCGCCCTGCACCGCGTGCTCTGCCGCAGCGCCACCGGACAGGTGACGAGCGCCTACACCACGTTCTACAGCGGCCCGCGCCGCGACGGGGAGCCGGACGGCCCCACCGAATTCCACGTGATACTGCTGGATAACGGCCGCCGCAGCATGCTCGCGGGCAAGTACCGCAGCATGCTGCGCTGCATACGCTGCGGCGCCTGTCTGAACCACTGCCCGGTCTACCGCCACGTGGGCGGTCATGCCTACGGCTGGGTGTATCCCGGCCCGATGGGCTCGGTGCTCACACCACTCACAACGGGGCTTGCGCGCGCGCTGGAACTGCCCAATGCCTGCACGGGCTGCGGACGCTGCGAGGAAACCTGCCCGATGCGGATCCCGCTGCCCGAGCACTTGCGGCAGTTGCGCGACGATGCGGCGCGCGCCGGCCTCACGCCGCGCCGATGGCGCGTGGGGATGGGGGTGGCGATGGCGGCGCTGCGCTGGCCGTGGCTCTATCGCCTGGGCGCGGAAATGGGGCGGGCATTGCTCGGCTTTCTCGGCAGGCATCCGGCCTTGGTGCAGCGCATCCCGGCGCTGCGCGAGTGGGTCGCAGGGCGTGCGCTGCCGGCACCACAGGCAGAGACTTTTCTCGCGCGCTGGCAACGCCGCGAGGCCGGCCGCAACGGAGCGCATCGCCTGTGAGCACGCGCGACGCCGCGTATGCTGCGATCGCCGCAACGCGACCCCGCGTGCAGGTGACCGGTGACGTCGTGGAGCAGTTCATGGCCCAACTGGGCAAGCAGGGCGGGCAATGCCACCGGGTGCGGGACGACGGCGCGGCGCGGGCATGGCTCGCGTCCCTCGCACGAGCGGACGAGACACCGATACTGAGCACCGAGGATAGGTGGCTGCAGCGCGTACTGACGTTGCCCGGTCCCGCTTTACCGCGATGCGTGCCGGCGGCAAGCAGCCCGCTAACCGGCCTCGCGCTCACCACTGCCATTGCCGCCGTGGCCGAGACCGGCAGCCTGTTGCTGCACCCGCGCGCAGGCGCGCCCATGGGCCTTAACTTCCTGAGTGACCGGCTGGTGGTGCTGGTCCGCGCGGCAGATGTACTGCGCAACCTGGAGGACCTGTGGGTTCGGGTCCGCGCGGAGTTCGGCGTGGACACGCCGCGTGCACTGAGCCTGGTCTCGGGGCCATCGTCCAGTGGCGATATCGGCATGCAGTTCGCCACAGGCGTGCACGGACCGATCGAACTGCACGCCCTGATCGTGGGCGACCACGACCCTCAAGCGACGGGCTGAAGCAGCCCGCCCTAGCGTAATACCCGCGTGGCTCCCGGCTGTCCGGCGCAATAACCGCTCTTGTAACGCTGCCAGGCAGCATCAGCCCAGGCATCGACGCGGTTGCGGAACGTGGCCGAGAACATCGCGCAGGCCTCTGGCGAATCGGGCTCCTGCTGCTCCATCAGCGCCACCACCTGCTCGCGCGAGGCGGGCTCGTTCGCGGTGCGGATGCCTCCGTTGTCGGGGATATCGAAAACCATGTAATCCGGCTCGGCAGCACCTGCAGGCCACGCGGGCCACTGCGGCAGCGTGCCGTCGCGCCCCCGCCCCGGGTTGCCGTGCGCGGCGAACTCGGCCCAGTAGGACATCATCGCCTCGCTCAACACCATCCGTGCCGGGCGGTTGTCCTCGCTGAACAGCACATCTTTGCCTGGCCAGCTGTCGAAGGACCCGAAGACGAAGGGAATCTCGAGCCCGTGCGCCGCCCCGATCAGCTTGCTGCCGTCGATCACGCCAAAAAAACGCCCTTCGTCGCGCCAGTCCCAGCGATAGGCAAACAAGGCAGCCCCCGCAGCCGACAGCGCACGCGCCGGACGATCGACGCCGTTGGCACGCCAGAGCTCGGCGCGGTAATGCGCCTCGCGCTCGTAGGCATCGGTGTCGCGGATCCAGATCGGAGCGCCCGCCAGAGTGGTGACAAGTCGCGGATCAAAGGCCATGAAAAGCTTGGGCTCGTCGCGGGTAACACCCAGCATGGTGGGCACGGAGAGATGCCGTGCCGGATCGGCGAGCAGTTCTTCAACCGCCCCCTGGCGCAGCACCGCGCCGTCCTGGATCACGGTGGGGAAGAGGTCTGTCTCGATGTTGGAGGGGTGATACAGGGCGTACAGGGCCCATGGATCCATCCCGCGCAGGAAGGTAGCGATCTCATCGGCGCTCAGGGTGTCTGCCAGAGTGCGTGCGGAAGCGCGGTCGCTGGCGCGACCCGCCTGCACCAGCGCTTTCAGCAGGATCTCGGCGCTGCTCCAGGGCCCGCCGGGCTGCGGATCGTCGGTGTAATGGCTCACGCGCGGCATCTGCGCCAGCCCGAAACCGAGGCTCTGCACGATGACGCGGTGAAGCAATCCCTCGCTCATCGGCGAGACCAGCAGCGCGAGCGCGTTGGTGCCTCCCGCCGACTGCCCGAATACCGTCACGTTGCCGGGATCACCCCCGAAAGCGCCGATATGCGCCTGCACCCAGCGCAGCGCAGCCAAGGTATCCAGCGTGCCCCAGTTGCCCGAGCCCTCGAGCGGATCGGGCGCACCGGCGCTGGCGCCGCGCGGCAGCACGAACCAGCCGAAGGGCCCCAGCCGGTAATTGATGCTGACCACCACCACGTTCTGCGCGGCGGCAAGGCGGCTGCCGTCATAGCCAGCCGCGTGCCCCACCGTGTTGGCGCCACCGTGGATCCACACCATCACAGGCAGGCGCGCCGCGGCCGCCTGCGCAGCGTCCATGCGCGGGGCGTCGATGTTCAGGAAAAGGCAATCCTCGCTGCCCTCGTGCGAGCCGTCGCTGCCCACGCCGCCCATCGCCCAGCCGTACTGAATGCAGGGACTGCCGGGCTGCAGCGCGTCACGCGTGCCCTGCCAGGGCACGAAAGATTGCGGCGGTTTCCAGCGCAGTGCGCCCACCGGCGGCGCGGCATAGGGCAGGCCACGCCAGCTGTGTCCACCCGCCTCATTCAACCAACCGGCCGCGTTGCCTTCGGCCACCGGGCGCAACGCATCGCCTGCGGCAACCGCGGCCTTCAAGGGCTCCGGTGCGGGTTTGGGCGCGCAGGCAGTCAGCGCACAGGCGACACAGAACAGCGCAAAAAAGCGGAGCGAGGGAATGAACACGCGAAGACTCCGGGTAATTTGAAACGGGCTCGTTCCCGCACGAGGAGTAACGGCACAGCAGTCGCACAGAGTATCCCTGCGAGCCGCGTGGCGGAAAGGCCCGTCAGCGTGCCGAACAAGGCGAGCAACTACCCCCACAGGGGCAGACGCGACCATACACGCGCCCGGAAAGCCTCGGGTATGATCCGGCCATATCGCACACAGGGATCACAGCATGGCAGCGAACTCGCCAGACGGGACGCCGCGGGTCAACAGGGACCGCCTGCTGCGCAGTTTCGAGCTCTTCAACGCCATCGGCGCCACGGGGCGCGGGGGCTGCAACCGCCAGGCCCTGACGGACGAAGACAAGGCCGGGCGCGATCTGTTCTGCCAATGGGCGCGTGAGGCCGGCTGCACGCTGCGCGTGGACGCGATCGGTAATCTCTTTGCCCGCCGCGAGGGCGAAGAGCCTGGCGCTGCACCCGTGCTGGCCTCGAGCCATCTCGACACCCAGGCCACGGGCGGTCGCTTCGACGGGCTCTACGGCGTGCTCGCGGGCCTTGAGGTTATCCGGGTGCTGAACGATCAGGGCATCCGCACGCGACGCCCGATCGAGGTAGTCGCCTGGACCAACGAGGAAGGCTGCCGCTTCGTGCCGGCCATGCTGGGCTCGGGAACCTTTGCCGGCGAGCACGAACTCGATTTCGCGCTCAGCCGCGCCGATGCCACAGGCCTCACGGTGGGCGAAGAGCTCTCGCGCATCGGCTACCGCGGCGAACACCCCGCCCGCCCCTTCCCCATACACGCCGCCTTCGAAGTGCACATCGAACAGGGGCCGATCCTGGAACAAGAACACACCACCATCGGCGTAGTTACCGGCATACAGGGGCTTTACTGGCTCGACGTGGTGCTGAGCGGGGTGTCCTGCCACGCCGGCCCCACGCCCATGGAGCAGCGCCGCGACCCGTGGCGCGCCGCCACGCGCATCATCGAGCGCGCCTTTGCGCTGGCGGAATCGCGCGGGCCCTGGGGTCGCTGCACCATCGGCAACGTGCAGTGCCAGCCGGGTGCGCGCAACACGGTGCCCGAGACCGTGACCGTCGCCGTGGACATCCGCCATCCGGAGAAAACCGTGCTCGATGGCATGCTCGCAGAATTGCAGGCAATCGCTGCCGAGGAGGCCTCGCATGCCCGCGTGGACGTGCGCACGGAGCAGGTCTGGCACATGCCGCCCACCGCCTTTGCACCCGCGCTGGTGGATCTGGTGGAGAACACCGCGCAGGCGCTCGGCCTGAGCCACCGCCGCATCGTAAGCGGCGCGGGCCACGACTCGCTCTACCTCGCGCGCGTAGCGCCCACCACCATGATCTTCGTGCCCTGCGCCGATGGCCTGAGCCATAACGAGGCCGAAGATGCCGAACCCGGGCACCTCGCCGCCGGGGCAGACGTACTGCTACGAGCCATGCTCGCCTCGGCCAACCAGTAACCGGAGGAACAGCAGCCATGATCCTGCGCACACGACTCGAGGGCGGCGGCACCGCGCGCCCGGCGTACTGGGGCATCGACAGCGAATACGGCCGCCTCACTGACGTGCTGGTGGGTCCGGTGGATAACTTCGCGTGGCGTGCCGGCAATGCCGTGGCCGAACGCTCCGAGCGGGTCGGGTTGCGCTTCGATTTCGAGGTAGCCAAACGCCAGCACGGCGAGATGATCCACGCCTACGAGCAATCCGGCGCCACGGTGCATCGCCTGCCCGCCACCGACAACCTGCCCTACCAGATCTTCGCCCGCGACAGCAGCGTGATGACGCCCTGGGGCGTGATCGTCACGCAACTGCAGAAACCCTACCGCCGCGGCGAGTACGCGGCCGTGCTGCGCTATTACCTGGAGCATGAAATTCCCATCTTCGACATGGTGACGGCCGGCAACATCGAGGGCGGGGATTTCATGGTGCTGCAGCCGGGCGTGGCCGCCTGCGGCTTCTCGGGCGAGCGCTCCATCGAGCCCGCCGTGCAGCAGGTGAAAGCCTGGTTCGAAGCCGAGGGCTGGGAGCTCCGACCCTATGCCTTCGATGCGCACTTCCTGCACCTCGACGTGCAGTTCGGCATGTTGGCGCCGGGGCTTGCGGTAGCCTGCCTCGATGCGCTGGAAGCAGACTTCGTGCAGTGGCTGCGCGGCAAGGGCATCCGTCTGCTCGACGTCTCCTACGCCGATGCCATGCAACTCGGCTGCAATGTGGTGGCACTCGGTAACGACAGCGTGCTGGTGCCAGCTTCCAGCAAACGGCTGATCGACAAGTGCCGTGCCGAGGGTCTCACCGTCTACGATCCGGACGTCTCGATGATCGGGGCGGGCGGCGGCGCGGTGCATTGCATGTGTCAGGCCTTGCGACGGGAGTCGGTCGCTTGACATCACGTGCAGCGACACGCAGCCTTCGGTTTCCCGCGCTGCTCACAGCGCCCGGAACTCTCCGGGCAGCTGCTTGCCCTGCCACGGCGCCAGTACCGATGTGATCGCGAAGGCGCAGCGTTACAACTTTAACGAGACCAGGAGATTTTCAATGAAGCCCACACGATATCGCCTCGCGTCCGCGTTGGGTGTGCTGGCCGTCATGTTCCCGCTGCAATCTTTTGCTGGATACCGATTTATCGAAGGTACGTTCGCGGGCGAGGCACTCACTCCGACGGGAGCAGTTCTCGTCGGCGCTGGCGTGCTCGCGGCTGGCATCATCGTGCTGCTCAGGCGGCGCAAGAAAGATTGAATACCGCGTTGTACCACGGCGCCTCGCTACTGCCGTGGCTGATCATCTCTGCCTTTTTTGCCGCCGCCCTGTGGGAAACCATTGCGCCAGAGCGTCCGTTTAAGCTCTCACAATGGCGGCGCTGGTCCCAACAAGCCGGTCTCTTCGCGACAGGCACTCTGCTCAGCCGGTTGTGCCTGCCGATCGGCTCACTCGCGGTGGCAAGCTGGTCACAGCACGCGCAGTGGGGATTGTGGAATGCCCTCGGATTACCCGCCGGGCTGACGCTGGTGGCAGCCCTGCTTTCACTCGATCTCGGCAACTACCTGTCCCACAGACTCTTTCACCATGTGCCCTTGTTGTGGCGCCTCCACCAGATCCACCATTCGGATCTCGAAGTCGATTGCGGTACAGCCATCCGGCATCACCCCGTGGAGCAATTGATCGGAAACCTCCTTTTCATCCTGCAGGTGTTTCTGCTCGGACCGCCGGTTGCGGCACTCCTGCTGTACACCATGATCACCGCGCTGGTCGAGGTCATGCATCACGCCAATGTGGCCATTCCGCGCAGGGCAAACGCGACGCTGCGCCGGGTGCTGGTTACGCCCGACCTGCATCGCATCCATCACTCACTCGATCCGGCGGACGCGGACCGGAATTTCGCGAGCATTTTCCCGTGGTGGGATCGGCTGTTCGGGACGTTCACGACATCTCCCGCGCGTGGCACGGCTGCGCTGCGGTTCGGGATCGACGGTCTGCAGCGGCCCGATGAGATGTCGCTGCCCGCGCTGCTGCTCCACCCGCTGCGGCGCAACGCCTGAAGCAGGGCTGGATCCTGGCGCCAGCCCGTGACTCCGAACGCAGATCAAAAACGGTAGGCGTACTGCAGCCTGAACAGAGGGTCGCGATGGTTCCAGCTCATCGCATCCCCGTCGGGCGCGAGGTCGTCGACGAGCACTTGCGCACTGTGGTGCTTGCCGAGGCTCTCCCAATAAGCGCCCAAGCCGAATGACCAACCGGCGTTCACCACCAACGCGAGCGGCTCCATGTCCACGACACCCAGTTCGCCCTGCAGGCGCTCGCCGCGCCAGACTGCGTTTGCCGAAAGCAGCAGCCGCCAGGGTGAATTCCACTGCGCACGCAGCAGCATCTGGTCCTTGGGCACATAGGGCACCCAGTCGCGACCTTCCGGTCCCGCGACCTCGTTGTCGCTATCGCGTCGCAGGTACCGGGCCCGCAGCGCGAGGCGCTCGCTCGCCTGCAGGTCAACGGCGACGCCAAGCGTATCGACCGAGCCTCGCGGGAAGATCGGGATTTCTTCGAGTTCATCACCCGGGGTGAAAAAGTCCCCCGTCTGACGCAACTCAGCCAGCGCCTCGATCTGGTAACTGAACCCAACGGTGCGCCGCCCTGCCAGTCCATTGTCCACACTCTCGTGGTCGGCAAAAACCTGCAGGAACCAGCGCTGACCAAGCTCGCCGTCGTACTGCAGGCGCACGCGCTGGTACGCACCGCCCGGCGCGCTCAGCCGATCGTCGAGCGCAATGCCCAGCGTCTCGACAGGCGACAGGGTGCCGAAGGAGGCCGGACGGTGCCACTGCTGCGACACCAGGCGCAGGCGCTGTCCCGACGTCGGGCGCCACGAGAGCCCGGCGCGCAGATCGAGTTCGGTTCCTTGCGCATCCGTCACTTTCAGCGAGGGCAATGTGAGGGAGGACAGTTCGGGCGGCAGATACCACGGCAGCAGGTCGTCGTAGGCATAGACGCGCCACTCGCCATCGGCTTCCTGTGCGTGTAACGCGAGTGCCGCCTCCCAAGAGGCCGCCAAGGGAAAATCCACGCCCGCCCACGCAAGTCCCGTCTCGGTGCGCAGGGCCTCTGCGTAGTCGCTGCGCAGCGGGCGCAGCGTCACTCGGCTGCTCCCGGATTGCTCCTGCTGCGCGTGCTCGACACCCCACGACCAGCGCGCGTCGCCCACACTGAAAGCATGGCGGAATTGCAGGTCCTCGCCCTCGATGCGCAGCAGCGAGTCGATGCCGCCGCGCGCACCGGGCAGGGGAATATCACGCACGTAGCCCGGGAGATAAGGCAGGAACCCGTTGAATTCGCGAACAAGCGGGCGTAGCTGCGCGGCGAGCTCGGGCAGCAACACGACGCCGCTGCGATCACTTCGCTGCCGACGATAGCCGCCCTTCAGCCAGAGTTGATTCTCGGGCGAGCGCTTCCAGCGCAGCCCGAGGTCAGCGACGCGGTCGCTCTGCTGCAGATTCGCGTCCGGCGAGCCCGGGCCGTGAATGTCTGCGCGCAGCGTGTTATCGACAAAAAAACCGAAGATGCCGAGATCTTCGCGCGGTGCGAGACCCAGACCTGCGGTAAGCGACACCTTGTCGCCCACCGAACGATCATGACGGGAATCGGCACGCTGCGCCTCGCTACGCAGGAAATAGGCGGCGCGCATCGGTGCCTCGACCTGCCCGTTTAATGTCGCGCTGGCACCGGGAGTCTCGTAGTCGTCACGCTCCCAGTCGAGGTCGATGCGCTGGTAATGCCCGGGCGTCTGGACCAGCGCCGCCCGGCGGTTCGAGGCCCCGAAGGCCAGCGGGTCGGCTAGAAAGCCCGTCATCAGCGCCGAATTCTTCGTAAACAGCCCCGTATAGCGGTCAGCCAGGAACAGCTGACTTCCGCCCCAATAGGGCGTACTCGCAGCGTCAGCGTAATACTTGGCCCACTCCTCGAGACCGAAGCCGGCCAGTGGAGCACCAACGTTCGCGCTCCCCTTCTGATCGTTCTGCAACTGGTTCAGCGATTTGAGGAACGGCATCTTGCGCCGGGCCTCCCGCGCCTCGCCGATGGCTCGCCCGTAATCGAGCGAGTCCGCTGCGACCTGGCTCTCCAGCATATGGCCCACGGGGTCTTTAGGATCGAGCGCCTCGGCCTTCCCGAAGGCCTGCTCCGCGCGGTAGAACTCCCCCAACTGGTAGAACGCCACCCCCTGGTACAGCCAGGCACGTGCGTAGCGGGGCTCTATCAATCCTGCCTTCAGGAAGTCATCCAGCGCTGCCGCAGGATCCCCCTGCTTCAGCCGGTTGATTCCGCGCCCCGTGAGTGCCTGGTAATTGGCAGCGTTCTCGGCAAGCAACGCGTCATAGCGTTGCTTGGCCTCGCTCAGATTCCCGGCGAAGGTCTCCACGGCAGCCAGTTCCGCAGCCGCCTTGCCGAGCCCCGGATCCAGACGCAGCGACTCAGCAAGTTCACGTCGCGCCGCCCGCACGAACTCCCGCTCCGATGACACCAGGCCAAGCCCAAACCATCCTTCGGACCTCTGTGCCTGCTCTGCCAGCACGCCGGCCCCCGGGGTCCCATGCGCCACCGCGCCATAGGCATCCCTCGCCAGCGTGGCATCCCCTTCCAACACCGCGATCTCGCCCTGCGCCAACAGAAGCTCCACCGCGCCCGGATGCGCCACCAAGCCCGCGCCGAGGAGCTCGGTCGCCGCCGTCACCCGGTCCAGCCGCAGCAAGGCTCGCGCGAGCAGCGCCACCGCACGCTCGTCGCCGCGCCCGGCGCGCGCATGGGGCTCCACCAGCCCCACCGCCCGCTCGATCTCACCCTCGTAAATCAGCAGATCCGCCGCCAACACGGCAGCACCAGTCTCATTGCGCGCCCGCGTCAGAAGCAGATCCCGTGCTTGCCCGTAATCGCCCACTCCGATCAGGTGCAACTCCCTCGCATAACGCGGCGCCTCGGAGCCGACCCAACGCGCGCCGCGCGGCTCCCATGACGACACCCACTGAACCCGCGCCGCAGGATCCACGAGCTGAAGTTTTACCGGTGCCTTGCCCATCTCTGCACGAGCGGCCTCGCCCGCCCCCACTGATACCGAACCTTGCGCGTTGCCTACGTCCACCCGGCCCGACAACACAACCACCTGCACGCCGCCAGTCTCTGATACCTCCACTTCCCAGTCCGTTCCGCGGATCGACAGCGTCGCCGAGGGGGTCTCCATCACGAGGGGAGGCGCCGCCCTGGCCCCGGCAGCCGGAGCGCGGGGGCGCGCTTGGCTCCAGGCCCGCCCACGGAGCAACTTCAGACGTGTGTTCAGAAACGCCGCCGCCTCCGCGGCGGTCTTGATCTGAAGCGTTGAATTCTGGTTCAGACGGATCTGGTTGCGCTCCGGCACCGTGAGCCCCATCTGGCTGTTAGCAAGGGTCCGTACCCAGTAGCCTCCCGCGATCCGGTCTCCCTGGATCGCCGCCGTCCACAGCGTAGGCTCGGCCGACGCGCTCTTCTCCCCCCTTCCCTGCAGAAGCACGATCTCCGCCTCCAGCGCGCGAACCGCTTGAGGAAACACGCTGCACATCAGCACAAGGAGGACACGGGCGCTGCGCAGGGGCATGGTGGAGTCGAACGGCGGAAGGTTTCGAGGAAGTTAGCACAAGATACGTGTAATTCCGGATAGACTTTGGGGACATTCGTACGCGGCGGGACAATCGTCATGCCTGTCACTGACCCTCCCAGGGCATTACTCGCTTCCATCCAAGCGATCACCAGCCTGATCGGCACGGAAAGTGACGACCGTCTGACCGGCGGCACCTCGGCGGACCAAATCGAGGGGCGGGGCGGCAACGATCGGCTTGATGGCGTCGCGGGCAACGATTATCTCTATGGCGATTACCTCACCCAACCCGCGCAGCCCAACCCCGGTAACGACACGCTTGACGGCGACGCGGGCAACGACACCCTGGACGGGGGCGGCGGCGACGACGACCTGCAAGGAGGCAATGGAGCCGACCATCTTATCGGCGGACTTGGAAACAACTCGCTCGACGGTGGCAGAGATCCCGGGGACATCGCCGACTATGGGTGGACAACGGGCGGCGTTATCGTCGACCTGTTGCAAGGTTATGCCTCGGGCGAGGGCTTCGCCGATCTGTTGATCGGCATCCTCGGCCTGACCGGAGGCAACGGGAACGACACCTTGCTCGGATCGGATGAGGCAAACCGGCTGGCCGGTGGCCTCGGTGATGATCTGCTGCTGGGTGATGCCGGCAACGACACACTCGCAGGCGGCGCGCTCGATGACTCCCTGCTGGGAGGCATCGGCATCGACCGGTTGATCGGGGGGACCGGCAACAACACGTTGGACGGCGGTGGCGACAGCCCCTACGACACCGCAGACTATCGCTGGACGGGGAGCGCCACCAGCAGCGCAGGGATCCTCGTCGACCTCGGCGGCGGCCGGGCAACAGGCAGCGGCTTCAGCGACATCATCACCGGCATCCGCGCCGCCGATGGTGGCGCCGGTAACGACACCCTGAACGGCAACGCGAGCATCAACGCTCTGCGCGGTATGGGCGGTGCAGACCTGCTGACGGGGCAAGCAGGCAACGACGCGCTGTTCGGCGACGACAACGCGGCAAACGCGAGCGACGGCAACGACACCCTGTTTGGTGGCAACGGCGCCGACCGCCTCTGGGGCGGTGGCGGCGACGATCTGCTGCAGGGCGACACAGGCAATGACACGCTGCAGGGCGGTACCGGCAATAACGTACTGGCGGGAGGAGCTAACCCGGGCGACACCGTCGATTACCGCTGGGCCGACTCGGAAATCGTGGCCTCGCTGGCCGGTGGCATAGCCACTGGCACCGGATTCGCAGACCAACTGAGTGGCCTGAGCGCAGTCATTGGCGGCGATTTCAGCGACTCCCTGACCGGCGACTCGCTCGCCAACAGCCTCTATGGCGGCGCCGGCAACGACACACTGCAGGGGCTAGCAGGCAACGACTATCTGGCCGGTGAGGCCGGCGATGACCGTCTGGACGGCGGCGCAGGCAACGACACCCTGGCCGGAGGTGCAGGCAACGATTTGCTGCTGGGGGGCGCAGGCAAGGACGAACTGGAGGGCGGCTCAGGTGAGAACACCCTGAGCGGCGGGGCCGGCGACAAGGCGACATACGAATCAGACCAGACCGGGGTGATGGTCGATCTGGGCACGGGTATCGCGTCAGGCACCGGCTTCCTGGACACCCTCGTCGGCATAACGGAGGTCGAGGGTGGCATCGGCAACGACACCCTGCAGGGCGGCAGCGGCGACGACGATCTCGATGGCGGAGATGGCGATGACACGCTCTACGGCGGCACCGGTGACGACACGCTGACCGGTGGCACAGGCTTCAACGTGCTCGATGGTGGCGAGGGCTTTGACACCCTCGACTACTCCCACATCGACTCCGGCGTTTTCGTGAGCTTCGTCGAAAATTCCGTGCAAGGCGCCGGTATCCAGGACCAGATCAGCGGCTTCGAAGCTGTCGAGCTCGGCAAGGGTAACGACACCGTGGTTGGGGGCGGCGTCTCATACCGGGGGTCACTGGACGGCGTCACTATCGACCTCGGAAAACAGGGGAGCCAGGACACAGGATCCTCGGGCCTCGACACCCTGCTGGACGTGATGTCGCTCGAGGGTTCCAGCTTCAGCGACGTGCTGAGTGGCAACGCCGGCGACAACATCATCGATGGCCTCGGCGGCAGCGACACCATGGCCGGAGGCGCCGGAAACGACTATTACTATGTCGATAACGAGACCGATGTGGTGGACGAGAGCGCGATAATCGGCGCTCTCTACGTCGCAGCCCAATCGTCAGGCATCGACCCGGCCCAGACTCCCGGCAGCGGCATCGATACCGTCGAATCCACCGTGAGTTACCTGCTGAAAACCGGCATCGAACACCTGATCCTCGCCCTCGGCTCCGCTGCGCTGACGGGCGCAGGCAATGAACTGAACAACCTCATCACGGGCAACGAACTGAAAAACACGCTGCTGGGGCTGGCCGGGAACGACACGTTGATCGGCGGGCTCGGCAACGACACCCTGAGCGGAGGAGCGGGCGATGACTCCATGGCCGGGGGGATCGGAAACGATCTCTATGTGGTGGATTCGACCTTTGAGGCCAACGTTGCGAACCACATGCTGATCGAATTGCCCGGCGAGGGCACGGACACCGTGCAGAGCGCAAGGACACTCCCCCTGCCGGCCAGTTTCGAGAACCTGACCCTGACTGGCAGCACCAATATCAACGGTAGCGGCAATATCGCCGTCAATGTGATCACCGGCAACACCGGCGCAAACGTTCTGAAAGGTCTCGCCGGAAACGACACGCTGGACGGCGGTGCCGGCGCGGACACGCTCTCCGGGGGCCGCGGCGCCGATCGGCTCACGGGCGGCGCGGATGCCGACAAATTCCTCTTCGATACTGCGCTGAACGCGGCCGGGAACATCGACACCATCCTCGATCTGGTGAGCGGCACGGACAAGATCCTGCTCGACGATGACATCTTCGCGCGATTCAGTTCCGCCGTTGCAACGACCGTGCAGACAGGGCAATTCATCGCCGGGCCCGGGCTCTCGCTCTTGGACGCACGCGATGGCGATGACTTCCTGATTTACAACACCACTACTGGCGATCTGTACTACGACAGCGACGGCAACGGAGCGGCAGCAGCGCTAAAGTTCGCCGTACTGGGCGGCGCACCATCAATCGATCTCACGGATTTCCTGATCGTAAACTGAAACGCCGCATGCGCTGCCCGCGGCGGCACAACACCGGATTTCAGGGGGCTCGCCCCGCCGTCACAAAGCCCTGCGAGACAAGCATCACCACCAGGGCCGAGAGCAGTATCACACCGCCCGTTCCCAGCCACGCAGAGACCACGCCAGAGAACGCCACGCCCACGGTCTGACCGCCGAAGTACGCCAGCGCAAAAAGCGCCACGGCGGCACCGCGCCGGGCGGGTGCCATTTGCGTGGCATTGGTCTGCAGCGTGTTGTGGAACATGTAGAAACCAACGCCCATCCCGAAGCAGGCGGGCGCTACCAGCCACACGGCCGGCGCAAGCGCCACGCCCACCATCGTGAGCAGCATCAGCACGCCGCCCCAGCGCACCAGCCCCCGCTCGCCCAGTCGCGGCACCAGTTGCCGCGCGCCGAGTGCGAAGGCGAGCCCACCAAAGCCAAAGCCCATCACACTGGCACCAGCCCCGGTGAGCGAGAGCCCCAGCCGCTGATGGAGGTGAGTGGCGAAAAATGCGAGCGCTCCGAATACCGCTGCACCCTCGACGAACACCGTAAGCAACACCACGCGCGCCCAGCGATCACGCAGCACCGCGGCAAACTCCGCCAGCAGGTGCCTGAGCGGATGCGCCTCGAGCCGCGCGGTGGACGCGGCCTGCGCGGGCAGCCCTGCCCGCGCCCGCATCAGCGCCGCGGCACTGAGCGCAAACACCACGGCGATGCCGAAAAATGGCAGCCTCCGCCCGAGGTGATCCACGGCGAGACCGCCCAGCAATTGCCCCGCCGATACGCCGAGTATCTGGCCGATGAGAAAGCGCGCCAGTACTGGCTGGCGGCGCTCGTAGGGCACGACGTCACCGATCCAGGCCATGGCGAGTGGTATCAGTGGCGCTGCCATCAAGCCGGCCGCGGCACGGGCTAGCACCAGCGAAGACAAGCCACCTGCGAACGCGCAGCCGAGCGCACCAAAACAACAGCCAAGACAACTCCACGCCACCACCCGGAGTTTGCCGTGGCGATCCCCGGCCGGACCGAACAGCAGTTGGCCCATCGCATAGGCAAAGGTGAAGGCCGTCACCGCGGCGGCGACAACGCCCAGCGGGCGCCCGAATTCAGCGGCCAACCCGGGCAGCATGGCGTCCATCACGCGCTGCGAGGTGCCACTGCCAAAGGCCGCCAGCGAGAGCGCCAGCACGGCGCGGGAGACTGCCGCATCCGGGGGCGGATTCATCGTTCGAGATCGCTGCAGGCAAGGCACGATCGCTTCTGCCGCGCCATTTCCGCAAGCACGCACTGCCCGATGTGCGCACAGCGAAAAACGGAAAGAGCGGTTCGGGGAAAAACCGGGGGCAGCCCCACCAAGGAGCCTTTGGAGCCGGGCATAGTGCGGATCCTCGCTCGAGCTACAGGCAGATCGCCCGCACAATACGAGGCCCTCGCGAGAGACGCCATCACGAATTTCGCTTATGCACCAATCAGCGAGGCGCGTGACACCTGAGCGTCTCGATCATCCCAAGGCGCACCAAACTCTTGCGCAGAAAGCCACACCCATGGAAGCCAGAATTGTCCCGCGCAACGCCCAGATTCACCTCTTATCCCGCGCCCGCAACCTGCGACGGCATCAGACGGCCAAGTCGCGTCATCAGCGGTTGGAGGGCTGTATCGCCCGCCAGATTGGTCCACTCATGCGGATCAGTGCCGCAGTCGTAGAGTTCGCGATCGCCGTTGCCATAGCGGATATAGCGCCAGCGCGCAGTACGGATTGCGTAATCGTACTGACCATGGGTCATCAGCACGGGGTAATTCCAGGGGGTGGCGGGCGCAGCCAGGAGCGGCACAAGCGAGCGCCCTGCCATTGCATAGGGAGGAGTCACGTTGCCACACAGCTCAAGCACGGTGGGCATCAGGTCAACCAGGCTCACGGGCTGCCGCACGTTCCCGTTGGCCGTCTGCCCCGGCAAGGAAATCGTGAAGGGCACGCGCGTGCTGCGCTCCCACAGAGTCTGCTTGTGCCAGTGCAGTTTTTCGCCCAAGTGGAATCCGTTATCGCTCCAGAGAATCACCGCCGTGCTCTTGGCGTGGATGCTCGCATCCAGGGCATCAAGCACCCGTCCCACCTGCGCGTCCACGAAACTGATGCTGGCAAGGTAGGCGCGGATGGCGGAGGCCTTCAGATGTTGCGACGCGATGCAGGTGTTCTCTCCCACACCAAACGCCAATGCCCTGCCAGCGGCTGGCACGTCGTCCAGATCACCCTTTCGCCAAGGCGTCAGGCGGAAGCTGCCCTCCGGGTAAAGATCGAAATACTTCCGTGGCAGGAACCACGCGACATGGGTGCGTAACAACCCCAATCCAAGGAAAAACGGCTTGGCATGAGCCTGTCCAAGAAAATCGATGGCGGACTGCGTGAACTGATAGTCCGGCATCGCTGAGTCGTCGATATCCAGGGGCGCCCAATCGAAGGCGCCAGGGCCAGCGCCAGGGCAACGGAGATTGGTCGCAGGCGTGACCGGTGGCGCCGGATGAGGCACGGCGTTCAGGTAGGTGTGGTAGATCTTGCCGACAAGCCTGGATTCATAGCCGTTGCGCGCAAGGTGTTCCGGCAGGAAAACGATACCGGGGTTGGCGATTCTGGGGCGGGTGGCGTTGTCGAAGACCTTGGTCTGCTGGACGCTCAGGCCGCTCAAGGCGCTTGAACGCGAAGGCGAGCAGACCGGCGCGTTGCAGTAAGCATGGCGAAAAACCGTCGAGCGCGCCGCCAGTCGGTCGAGGTTCGGCGTCTGCACATCGGGGTGACCGCGCAAAAAACCGACCCAGTCGTTCAGGTCGTCGATGGCGATCATCAGAACGTTTGGCGGACGAGGCAGGCTGTGCCCCCTGGTCGCAGGCAAAAGCCCCGCAGCCGCCGTCAGGGCCATTTGCCGGAGGAAACGCCGACGTTCCTGCCGATGTGCACCGCCATGTGCAGACTCCATGTTCCGGCCTCCATGCTGTTACTTTATCTCTCAGCGGGGACGCTACAGCAAGAATGCAGTGCTGTAACGGACCGAGTTATGAGTGCCGCGTCGCTGCTGTTGCTGTTCGAAATCCCCGGTACACACCCGCTCTTTTCAGTCGGCTCGCATCATCAGCCACGACGCCGCAAAACCGCCACGAACTGGGGCTGGCGCACGCTCCACATGCCCGCGCGCGGGCCTTCATCCTCGATGCGCAGATCGACCGACTCGGGCGCGCTGCGCAGCAGTTCGCAGGCAACGTCGAATTTCGACAGGTCCTCGATCTCGGCCAGCTCCGCGATACTCGCGAGCGCGATGAGATCAGCCAGGCAATGCCCGTAGAGTCGAGTCGGCTGGCGCACCGTCTCCAGACTGAATTCGCTCCCGGGCAGCTGCGTACGCAGCATTGAAAGCAACACCCCATCGGGCGATGGCCCCAACAAATCCTGTCGCTGCGCGATGGCCGCGAGTTGCGCGGCGTGATCGCCACCCGCACCACGGGATGCTGCGAATGCGCGCAACGCCATTCCCGTGTAGCCGGTGGTTTCGTCGGCGACCACGATGAACAGCGCGCTTCCGGGGCGCACAAAGCGCGCCATCCGCAGTAGCCCCGCCGGGAGGTCTGCAAGGAAGTAGATCATGTGCAGCGCCATCACGAGATGCT
>CAJADV010000593.1 GCA_903938575.1 uncultured Gammaproteobacteria bacterium | reverse complement strand
TTCATTGAGCTCCGCACCGGTGAGCACCTGGTCGGCTGGCAGACCCACGAGGCGGGCCACATGCTGCGAGACCAACTTGCCGTCGCCGGTGATCAGCTTCACCTGAACGCCGAGCGTGGCGAGTGCTGCGATCGCCTCGGCGGCGCCCTCCTTGGGGCTGTCGAGGAAGGTGAGGAAACCGGCGAAGCGCAACGCGCGCTCATCGTCGCGGTGGTAGCTCTCCTGCCGCGGCATGACGCAGTCGGCCACCGCGAGCACGCGTACGCCCTGACTGCTCCAGCCGTCGTAGAGCGCCTGGAGTGCGGCGCGACGGTCATCGTCCAGCGCCGTGCCGTCGGTAAACGAGCTGCAGTCCTCCAGCACGTGGCTGAAGGCGCCCTTGGCGATGAGGCGGATGCCCTCGGCATCCTCGATGATCACGCTCACGCGCTTGCGCACGAAATCGAAGGGAATCTCGGCAAGCTTCCGACAGCCCGCGGCGTGCGTGCCGTTGGCGGCGAGGATGGCATCGTCCAGCGCGCTCGGCAGCCCGGTTTCGAGCGCGGCGTTGATAGCAGCCATCGCCAGCACTGGGTGCGAGGGTGCGCCGCTTGCGTCCCAGGCGCCGTCGAGCTTCACCACGCCCTCGGTAAGGGTGCCGGTCTTGTCCGTGCAAAGCACGTCCATGCTCCCCAGGTTCTCGATGGCCACAAGGTGTCGGACGAGCACCCCGTGCTTGGCCATCTCTGCGGCGCCACGCGCCAGGTTCACGGTGAGGATGGCCGGCAGCAGTTCGGGGCTCAGCCCCACGGCGAGTGCAATCGCAAACAACAGGGTCTCGATGGGCGGACGCCCCTCGATCATGTGCGCCACGAAGACCAGCAGCACCATCACCAGCATCGCGCTGGTAAGCAGGTAGCCGAAGTCGCGGATGCCCAGTTCGAACTCGGTGTCGGGCGCGCGCAGCGAGAGCCGCTCGGCGATGTCGCCGAACTCCGTGGCTTTACCCGTGGCCACGACGAGGCAGCGCGCGGTGCCGCTGCGCACGTTGGTGCCCATGAAGACGCAGTTGCGCCGACGCGCGAGCGGCGCAGCAGCCTCGCTCAGCGTGGTGTTCTTGCGTACCGGAAAGCTCTCCCCGGTCAGCACGGCTTCGCTCACGTGGCAGTCGGTTGCCTCCAGCACCACGGCATCGGCGGGCACGATGCTGCCTGCGGCGAGAAGCACCACGTCCCCGGGCACCACCTCCTCCAGCGGCACCGCGCAGGTACGCCCATCGCGCAGCACGCTGGCGTGCGTCTTGACCCGCTTGCCGAGCGCCTCGGCTGCTGCCTGCGCGCTGTACTCGCGCGAGTAGCCTATCCCCACGGTGGCGAGCACGATGGCGCTCACGATGGCCGCGTCCACCCATTCGCCGCTCAGTGCGGATATCGTCGCGGCGAACAGCAAGAGCAGCAGCAGCGGACTGCGCAACTGGTTCCACAGCGCGCGCAGCCGGGTGTAGCGGGGCGTGTCGTTGAAATCGTTGTGGCCGTGGATGCGCAGGCGTTGCGCTGCGTCCTCGCTGCCGAGCCCGTTCTGGTCGCAACCGAGCCGACGGCAGATTTCCACCGGTTCTAGCGCCCAGTAGCCGGCGATACGACCTGGCTCGGAGCTCATCAGACCTCCCGGCAGCCCGGGACGAGCTGCCCGCGGATCATCCCCCCCCGCTCGGGGCGAGGTCAATCAGGGCTGCTGCCGGGTGACATCATTCCTGGTGGACATCCGCGTTGCGCTCACGCAACCGCAGTTTTTCCAGGCTTATCCGTTCTTTCGCGCTCATCACCCAGGCGCTGAGCGCCAGGATCAATATCCCCGCGCTCTCGAAGAGTATGTTCACCGGCGCGATATCTTTGCTTTGCAGGATGATCATCCGGGTGAGTGCCGTCATGGCGATGATGATCGGGAGCGTCACCGGGATGCGCTGGCTGTTGTAGAACGCGCCCACCATCCCCAGCACCTCTGCAAATATGAACAGCATGAAGAGATCGGCCAGTGCCACCTTCTCCGCTGTGAACATGCCGCGAATTTCCTGGGTCACGGCGACCAGCGTGGCGGCCAGGATGGCGAGGAGAATCAGCTGCTCGGCAAGGATGACGGCGCTGTTGCTGAGCCGTTTGATGGTTTCCTGCATGACACACCTCGCTGTTGGCGCGCGCTTGTAGTCCCTTGATCATAGACAGCACCCTCCAAGCCGGCCAATCTGTGCGGGAGCGGCGGTGGTGTGTGCACGTGTCGTGGTGTGATAATCGGGCTCATTCCAGGAGAAACACCGATGCGAGACCGACTGACAGCAGTGCGCCTTGCCGGCTGCCTTTTTGCCTCTGTAGTCCTCGCAGGCACGGCCTCTGGTGCCGAACTCTGGCTCGCCAATGCCCGCGTCATCGACGGCACCGGCGCGGCTCCCTCGGCCGCGCGCAGCGTGCACATCCGGGATGGCAAGCTCGTTGCGATCAGCGAGCACGCGGCACCCGCCGGGGCCATCGACCTGCACGGCAGTTATCTGCTGCCAGGTTTCATCGATGCGCATTCGCATATCGAGGACCCAGCCTCCGCCGAGAGGGCGCTGCTATCCGGAGTCACCACCACACGGGTGCTGGGTGATGCCTACCTGAAGGGCATCGCCACCCGCGATCTGGTGCGTCAGGGCGACACGCCCGGTCCCGAGATGCTTACGTCGGCCGGTCATGTGCGGCCCGTGCTGGGCGAGGCCTTCATCCTCAGTTTTCCGCAGTTCGGCCGGTATCTGCACGCGCCTCTGACGGGCGCCGATCAGGTGGCCGAGGTGGGGCGCGCGGTCATCGCCCGTGGCGCCGACGTGATCAAGGTAGGCGCGAGTGAGCGTGCGGGTCTCGCGCAGACGGATCCGCGTCGCCCCGAGCTCAGTTTCGAGGAAATCAGTGCGGTGGTGCGTGAGGCGAGCGCCAAGGGGATTTTCGTGGCGGCACACTCACACGGTGCCGACGGCGTGAACGCCGCGGTGCGTGCCGGCGTGCGCAGCATCGAGCACGGCACCTATGCCGACGAAGCCACGCTGCCGCTGATGAAACAGAAAGGTACCTTCTGGGTGCCCACGCTGGCGGTCATGAGCCCGCTGGGTGATCCGCGTGGTGATAGCGCCGAAGACATCGCGCTGCAGTTGCGCACTTACCACATGATGAAACCGCTTCGCGAAGGTGTGCGGCGGGCGCACGCACTGGGTATCCCCGTTGCCACCGGGACCGACGGCACCTACGGCGATGGTGACGCCACCGCGCGCATCCGCATCGCCCACGAAATCGAAGAACTGGTGAAGTCCGGCTACACGCCGCTCGAGGCGATCACTGCAGCCACCGGAACAGCCGCTCGTTTGCTGGGTGTCGACTCCCGCACGGGCACCATCGCCCCGGGCAAGGAAGCCGATCTTCTGGTGGTCGATCGCAATCCGCTGGAGGACACCACCACGCTTTTCGAGCCCATGCTTGTTGTGAACAACGGCAAGGTTGTGCTCGACCGGATGTATCGCTGAGCTGCTGATCCTGCTGCCACAGCGCCAGACCTGATGTCGGGAGACATTCCCATGAATGCAACGCAAAAACCGGAGCAAGCCTCGGAACTGGAGTTCAGCGATCAGGACATTTTCGAGGCGATGCAGGAGCTCCCGGATTACCTCGACATCTCCACCGAGGATTTCAGGACCCTCTATCACCTGGCGTACCGCCATGCGCAGGCTCGCGTGACAGCGTCGGCTGCGCCGCCTCAGCCGCCGCAGACGATGGAGCCGCCGAGGGTGGCCGCGGTGCAGGTGTTTCGCGCGTGGATCGGCTCCCTGACCGGCATCGCGCTGGTGGCAGGCATGAATCAGCTGCTGTTCCCGGTCGATGCCGCGATCATGCTGATCGGCTCCTTCGGTGCGACGGCGGCGCTGCTGTTCGGCGCCCCCCGGAGTCCTTTCTCCCAGCCGCGCAACCTGTTTGGCGGCCATATCCTGTCGGCATTGGTGGGCGTGCTGTGCTGGAACGTGCTGGGCAGCCAGGTCTGGCTGGCCGCCGCCGTTGCCGTGGCGA
Organism: uncultured Gammaproteobacteria bacterium; assembly: GCA_903938575.1. Taxonomy (GTDB): domain Bacteria; phylum Pseudomonadota; class Gammaproteobacteria; order Pseudomonadales; family UBA5518; genus UBA5518. The sequence continues at coordinate 683 of CAJADV010000593.1, read as the reverse complement.
CTGCCGTGGCGCTCATGCATCTAACCCGCACCATGCACCCGCCGGGAGGGGCCACGGCCCTCATCGCTGTGGTCGGATCGGCCGGTGTTCACCAACTCGGATTCATGTACGTGCTCACGCCTGCGGTCGTTGGTCCGCTGGTGCTGTTCGCGGTGGCGCTGGTGGTGAACAACGTCGCGGCTGCGAGGCGCTACCCGGAGGTCTGGTTCTGATCGGCAGCTCGCTGCCGCGAGCATCGCAGGCGCCGGGCCCTGCGGTGCCGGCGCTGCGATGTGGGTTGGCTCAGCCGCCCGGGGCGCGGTAGCTGACCTTCTTTTTGACCACCGAGTCGATTTCTGCAGCGGTTAGCAGCGCGGTGGTCTTGAAGGCAAGCGCACCGCTCGCGCTCACCGTGAGTGATACGGCTGCCGCGGTGGCGTTGTCTGGCAGGTCCACGATGGCGATGGCGTCGCGGATGCCGAAGGTGAAGTACAGCGACTCCAGCTTTCCGCCAGCGCTTTTCATCATCTTTTCGAGGGCTTTGCGACGGTTGGTCCCACCGTCCTTCAGCAGCCCCTCGGAACCTTCGGCGGTGTAGTCGATTTCAAACAGGTATTTGGGCATTGTCTGTTTCCCGATGAGGGTTGATCGTTTTGTGCACGGCCGTACGCCAAGCGCGAGCTCCGGACGCCAGTCCGCGTTGT
>CAJADV010000592.1 GCA_903938575.1 uncultured Gammaproteobacteria bacterium | reverse complement strand
GATGCCCCAGGTGCGGCGATTGACCTGCAGGAAGGGCAGGCAGTCGGCGAGCCCCGCGAGGGGCTTCTCCAGTGCCTCGAAGCGCAGCGCATGCAGCATGTCGGCGAGCCCGAGAATACCGCCCAGCGGATCAAGCTCCTCGCCCTGACGCCCGTCTGGATAGCCGGCCCCGTCGTTGCGTTCGTGGTGTTGGGCCACGATCACCGCGAGCCGTGGCGGCATATCAGCCCAGGATTGCGCGATCACCTGCGCGCTCCGCGCCGGGTGTTGTCGCAGCACCGCCCAGTCCGCCGCGGTGATGTCGCTGCGACCCTCGCTCAAGGCTGGCGGGAGATGCAGCAAGCTCGCGTCATGGAGCAGGCCGGCGAGGAATATGAGCTCGATGTCGGCAGCCCCCAGTTTCCGGCTCGCGGCGATGGCGCTCGCCATCCACGCACTGAAGAGCGCGCGATGGAACACCCGCGGCAGGACGCGCTGCATCACGGCCAGTTTCTGCCGCAGGACGCGGGGCGCGCGCAGTTGCAGGAAGAGCGAGCGGGTCATGTCCTGCAGGCCCAGCACGCCGGAGATGGCGGCCATGTCGGGTTCCGAGGCGATCAGATCGGTCATCAGCGACAACAGATCTGCCGGCTCGGGCGTCAGCCGCAGTTCGAACACATCGTCCAGCGGGCGGTTGAGGCGCTGCCCCTGCAGGCGCTGCATGGCGTGACTGCCGAGCGGCGTGCCGCCGCGCAGCAGCAGGATCCCGAACTGGTTGTGTATGTCCTCGGTGGCCAGCACCAGTTGTTCCCGCATGCTCACCGTGGCGAGGTGCAGGGCGTACTGGTCGCAGTCGCAGATCGAGAAAGCCTCGGGCTCCGCGGCGGCTGGCCGGGAGTCGACGGGCTTCATCCCGGCTTGCCCAGCGCCTTCTGATAGGCCTTGACGGTCGCCGCGATGCCCAGCTCCAGGGCGTCGACGATGAATGCGTGTCCGATCGACACTTCGAGCAGGCCAGGCAGCGCGCGGAATGCAGGAAGATTCTTGAGGTTGAGATCGTGCCCCGCGTTCAGACCCAATCCGGCTTCCTGCGCTGCCTGTGCCGTTTCCAGCCATGGACCCAGCGCCGAGGCGGGATCCGCGCCGCGCGCCACGGCCGCGGCATAGGGGCCGGTGTAGAGTTCGACGCGGTCGGCACCGAGCTCGGCCGCAAGGCGCATCTGCTCCGGGTCGGGGTCCATGAAAAGGCTCACCCGGGAACCTAGCCCGCGCATTTCCGCGACCAGCGGCGCGAGACGAACGGCATCGCGACGCAGGTCGAAGCCGTGGTCGGAGGTGAGCTGTCCGTCGCCGTCCGGGACGAGCGTGCACTGGGCCGGGCGCACGGCGCGCACCAGTTCCATGAAGCCCGGATAGTCAGCCACATCGGCGCGTGCGCTGCGGGCCGGCCCGGCATGGGGGTTGCCCTCGACGTTGAGTTCGACCGCGAGCACCGCGGCGAGAGCGGGCACATCGGAGGCGCGCACATGGCGCTGGTCCGGACGGGGGTGAACCGTGATGCCATCGGCGCCGGCGGCCACGATACGCTGCGCGTGGCCCAGCAGGTCCGGGTAGTCACCCGGTCGCGAATTGCGTATCAGCGCGATCTTATTGATGTTTATCGAGAGCGCGATGCTCATTTCACCCGCTCTGCCGACTCGATCATGATCGGGTTTTTCGGTACGTCATCCATGCCTGCGGTGGTCTGGGTGATGACCAGCGAGATGCCATCGACCACATCCATGCCCTCGACCACGCGCCCGAATACGGTGTAGCCGGCCTTGCGGGTGACGTAGTCGAAATCAAGCCGCAGGTTGGAGCGCACGTTGATGAAAAACTGGGAGGTCGCGCTGTCGGGGTCGTCGGTGCGGGCCATGGTCACCGTGCCGCGCTCATTGTGGAGATGGTTCTTGGACTCGTTCTCCACCGGGCCGAGTACGGGCTTTTCGATCATCGCTGTTGTGAAGCCGCCGCCCTGGACCATGAAATTGCTGATGACGCGGTGGAAAATCGTACCCGTGTAGAAATCGCTATCGACATAGGCGAGGAAGTTCGCCACGGTCTTGGGCGACTCTTTCGGGTAGAGCTCGATGCGGATATCGCCCGCGCTGGTTCGCAACAGCACCTGCGGATGCGGTTCCGCGGCGGCGGCGACGGCGGTCTGGATGACCGCAAGGATCAAAACTGCAATCCGCGCCATCTGCATCGTATGTACTCCATTGAAAAATTTGCGAAATCGACTTGTGTCGAAGTGTCAGGCCCATTCCGAGTAACGGCGGCGGCGCGAAAAAAACCTCGGCAGCAGCAGCGTCAGGAGACCGCCCACGCCGGTGGCCCAGACGCCATTGATGAACCACTTCTGCCAGGACTCGTCGGTGAGGCGGCGATTTTCCGCTTGCAGCACATCGATACGGCTCTTCAGGGCTTGAACTTCTTCGGAGAGCTCCCGGTTGGCGGTGTCGAGCTCACCGGCGCGGTTCCAGACCTGTCGCCCTTCGGCGAGTTCTGCCTGCAGTTTGTCGCGCTCCCCGGTGATCGCCTGCAGTTGGCCGCTCAGTTGCTCGATCGCCTGCGTGAGGCTCACCGTGCCGTCTTCGGGCTGCCCCATAAGGCGCATTGCGTTCAGGATCTGATAACGGGCGCCGGGGTCGCGGCGCAGGTAGCGGGTCTGGATCCAGCCGTCGACGCCTTCGCGGGTGCGGACCTGGCTCCAGCCTGCGCCGGTGTCGCCCTGGATCAGGGTCACCGGGCTGCCTGAGGGAAGCCCCTGGTGGACGGGACTGCTGCCGGAACTGGCCTCACTGCGCAGCGGGAGCAAGGCCGTGTCTTCGATATAGCGCTGCTGCTGGGCCGAGGCAGGCTCGGTCAGCATGGTGAGAAGAATGATCAGGATGCCGAGCCGGGTAGGGATCATCGCGTTATCTCGTCAAATTTCTGCGATTTATTCAGTAACATTCTAATCTAGCTAGGGATTTCTGCCTGTCAACCTGGGCTGGACTCTTCAGGGCATGACTTTCAGGAAGGGTTTTACGGTTACCCGCGCATAGACGCCGGCGATCCTGTAGGGGTCGCCGGCGGCCCATGTTTCTGCGGCCTCCAGGCTCGCGAAGCGCGCCACGATAAGGCTGCCCGTGAAACCCGCCTCGCCGGATCCTCGCAGTCGAGTGCCGGATGGGGTCCGGCGAGCACCAAGCGCCCCTCGGAACGCAGTGCCTGCAGCCGCTCCACATGCGCCGGCCGCGCATCGCGTCGGAGCTGCAACGTGCCAGGCGCGTCCTCGGCAATGATCGTATAGCACAGCATTTATGACGCTCCGAGGTCGAGGTTCAGGTGGCGTCCGCCGGTGGGTCGCCGTTTGGTTCCCGCAGGTAGGGCATCAGAACCGCTGCCGTGACCAGGCTGAGCACCACGGTGAAACCTATGGCGCTGTAGAGTTTGTAGCTCACCCAGGTCGACTCGCTGAAACCATAAGCCACGGCCAGGTTGAGCCCCCCTACCAGCAGAAAGTACCCGGTCCACAGGCGGTCCAGTCGGAGCCAGCCCTCCGGAGGTAACTGAAGTTGCTCGCCCATGGCCTTTTGCATCGCGCTTTTTCCGCTCCAGCGGCGGGTCGCCACCAACACGATGGCCAGGGCCCAGTTGAAGATCGTGGGTTTCCACTGGATGAAGATCTGGTTGTGCAGCGCGAGTGTCGCCCCGCCGAAGGCCATCACAATCCCCGTCAGGATCAGCAGCCGCCTCTCCAGGTGACCGGTGATCAGCCGGGTGAGGACTACTTGCAGTCCGGTCGCGGCCATCAGCACGGCTGTTGCGGAGTAGATGCCGTCGAAGTGGTACCCCCAGCCCCCCACGGACAACGTTTGGCCGTCCAACCTGTACGCAAGGAAGAACAGGACTACCGGGACCAGTTCGGCGAGCTGTTTCATGGATAGGGCGTTCGTGAAGGGCGGTGGGCTCCGCGCATTTGTGCGCCTTCGGCACAACCCCGCGCGGACTGTTGAAAGGCTATTCTAGCCAGCCACAGCCCGCCTCACAGGCCTTTTTGTTGCGAGTCGACCTGCACTGCCACAGCAATGCCTCCGATGGCGCGCTTCCGCCCGCTGAGTTGCTGCGGCTGCTCGCAGCCGATGGCGTGGGCCTGGCTGCCATCACCGATCACGACACGCTGGCAGGTTGGTCACAGATCGACCCCGAGCTCCCGGTGGAGCTGGGGATACGCCTGATTCCCGGCATCGAGTTCAGCTCCAGCTACAACAACCAGGAATTTCACGTGGTAGGCCTCGGCCTCGAACCCGGTCATGCAGGGCTGCAGGCGGCCGTGCAAGCGCAGGTTGCCCGCCGTCACGAGCGCGCCCGCAATCTGGCCGCCCGCCTTGAATACCTCGGAGTTCCCGGTTCGCTCGAGGCCGCGCTGCTCAATGCCGATGGCGCGCCGCCGGGTCGTCCGCACTTCGCCAAATTTCTGCTCGACAGCGGACGCGTGCGCGATTTCGACGAGGCCTTCGACCGCTATCTCGGCGAGGGCAAGCCTGCGGCCTGCCCGGTGACCTGGCCGCAGATGGATGTGGTGATCGGCTGGATCCGGGCCGCCGGCGGCGTGGCCGTGCTGGCGCATCCCACGGTCTACAGCTTCACCCGTACCCGCACCAAGCTGCGGACCCTGATCGCTACCTTCCGCGACAATGGCGGCGGCGCGGTCGAGGTGGCCATGGCGGGCATGGCGCCGGATCGTATGCAGCCGCTCGCAAAGCTGGTGGCTGAATTTGGATTGAAGGCGTCTGCGGGCAGCGATTTCCACTCTGTCGCCCAGTTCTGGCGACGCCCGGTGCGCATACCGGAGCTGCCCGCGGGCGTAGAGCCCGTGTGGACCGAGTGGCTCTGATGCAAACGCTGGAGATCCACCCCCGTGATCCGCAGCCACGGCTGCTGCGTCAGGCCGTAGAGAAAATCCGCGCCGGCGCCGTGGTGATCTATCCCACCGATTCGGCCTATGCACTGGGCTGCCAGATAGGTGACAAGGCCGCACTCGAGCGCATCCGCAGCATCCGTCGGCTGGACGACCGGCACAACTTCACGCTGATGTGCCGCGATCTGTCCGAGCTTTCCAGCTATGCGGTGGTCGACAACGCGAGCTACCGACTGCTGCGAGCCCATACCCCTGGCCCCTATACCTTCATTCTCAAGGCCACCGCCGAGGTGCCGCGGCGCTTGCTGCATCCCAAGCGCAAGACCATCGGGCTGCGGGTTCCCGACAACCGGGTGGCGCTCGCGCTTCTCGCGGAACTCGATGAGCCGATCATGAGTGTGACCCTGGTCATGCCGGGCGAGGAACTGCCGCTCGCCGATACCGAGGAGATGCGCGAGCGCCTGGGCAACGCGGTCGATCTGCTGATCGACGGGGGCGGTTGCGGGCTCGAGCCGACCACGGTGGTTGACCTCTCTGGCTCTGCTCCCGTGGTCCTGCGCCAGGGCAAGGGCCGCAGCGCAGCGTTTGACTGAGTCGCCGGTGGGCGTGCCGGCTGCAGGCCGCTATAATCCGGCCCCTTTGACGGGTGCACGCGGGGCGGGTGTCCCGCGTCGCATGGAGCCAGCATGAGCCAGACCCCCGAACCTGCGGATACCGTGCAGGCCGCTCCCTCGGAGCCCGGCCCGGAACCTGTGCGGGCGGAGGGCTTTGGCGAGCAGCAGGATCTCCCGCTTGCCTTCGTGCATGGCAAGCCGCTCACGGTGATGCCGCGCGACCTCTACATCCCGCCCGACGCCCTTGAGGTGTTCCTTGAGGCCTTCGAGGGACCGCTGGACCTTCTTCTTTACCTCATACGTCGTCAGAACCTCGACATCCTCGAGATCAACGTCGCCCAGATCACGGAGCAGTACATCCGCTATGTCGAACTGATGGGGTCGATGCAGTTCGAGCTCGCAGCCGAGTACCTGGTGATGGCCGCCATGCTGGCCGAGATCAAGTCGCGGATGCTGCTGCCCCGGCCGGAGGCCACCGCCGAGGACGAGAACGACCCGCGGGCAGACCTGATCCGCCGCCTGCAGGAGTATGAGCAGTTCAAGCAGGCGGCCGAGGACATCGACTCACTGCCGCGCCTTGATCGCGATGTTTTCCGTGCGGGCGCAGAGCCGCCGGAAATGCGCCACACCAAACCCCAGCCCGTGGTGGACCTGCGCGAATTGCTGCTGGTGTTCTCGGATGTCATGCGGCGCGCTGCCATGACCGTGAGCCATCACATCCAGTTCGAGAAGCTCTCGACGCGTGAACGCATGACACAGATCCTCGACCGCCTGCAGCAGGCGCAGTTCCTGCCTTTCGTGGCGCTCTTCAATGTGTCCGAGGGGCGCATGGGTGTGGTGGTCAGCTTTCTCGCGGTGATGGAGCTCATCAAGGAATCGCTGATCGAAATAGTCCAGTCGGAGCCCTTCGGCCCGATTCATGTCAAGGCGCGGGGTCAGGATGCAGCTGAAATCGATTCTTGAGGGGGCGCTGCTCGCCGCCGGGCGGCCGCTCACGCTGGAGCAGCTCGGTGCTGTGTTCGAGGAAAGCTCGCGGCCCGAGCCCGAGGAAATCCGGGCGGCGCTCGACGAACTCGCGCTCGACTGCAGCGATCGCGGAATCGAGCTCGTCGAGGTCTCCACGGGTCATCGACTGCAGGTGCGCCGCGAGCTGGCGCCGTGGATCGCGCGACTGTCCGAGGACAAGCCTCCGCGCTATTCGCGCGCCCTGCTCGAGACGCTCGCGATCATCGCCTATCGCCAACCGATCACCCGCGCCGACATCGAGGAGGTGCGGGGCGTGGCGGTGAATCCCGCGATCATCCGCACGCTGCAGGAGCGCGAGTGGGTGCGCGTGGTGGGTCACCGCGATGTGCCAGGTCGCCCCGAACTCCTCGCCACCACCCGCCCGTTCCTGGATCACTTCGGGCTGAAAAGCCTGGAGGATCTGCCGCCCCTGTCGGAGATCAAGGACTTCGAGCAGTTGAACCCCGAGGTGCCGCTGGCGATGGGCGAACCCGATGCCCCTGACGCGGTCGCGCCGGTGGCTGAGGCTGCTGCCGGGCGCGCAGACGGCCAGAGCGACCTCATTGCGATGATCGAGATGGCTGCGGATCAGGACGAGGCGGCGGTATTTGCCCCTGAAGGAGTCGCCGTGCTGCGGATGTCCGCTGCGCTAGCGGAAGCCATAGACGATTTCCCCGAGACTGAAGATGAGCCCCCAGAGGCGCTCCCCATGGACGAAATCATGAATGAAGGTCTGGATGAGGCGGATGTCACAGGCACCGATGCAGACGGGGGCATTGATACCGCCGATACCGGACAACCAGCAGCATGAGCCTGCCCGGCGAACGGTTGCAGAAAGCGCTGGCGGCTGCGGGGCTTGGATCCCGCCGCGAAATCGAAGGCTGGATCGAGGCGGGTCGGATCACCGTGAACGGCCGGCCCGCCACGCTTGGCCAGCGGGTGCTCCCCGACGACCTGGTAAGTGTCGACGGCAGGGCGCTGCGTCGACAGGCCCCGGCGGCAAGCGCGTTGCCGCGCGTGATCGTCTACAACAAGCCCGAGGGCGAGATCTGCAGTCGCAAGGATCCTGAGGGCCGTCCATCAGTGTTCGAGCAGCTGCCGCGCTTGCGCGATGGTCGCTGGGTCCTGGTCGGGCGCCTGGACCTGAACACCGCCGGATTGCTGCTGGCCACCGATCACGGCGAACTTGCCAACCGGCTGATGCACCCTGGCTTTGGCATCGAGCGTGAGTATCTGGTGCGTGTGAGCGGCGAGATCGACGACGCCATGCTGGCGCGCCTGCGCAAGGGCATCCTGCTGGACGACGGCATGGCGGCTTTCGATGCCGTGATGGAGCGCGGGGGCAGTGGTCGCAACCGATGGTTTGCCGTGGTTCTGCGGGAAGGAAGAAACCGGGAAGTCCGGCGACTGTGGGAGGCGGAAGGCTGCGTCGTCAGCCGGCTGAAGCGTGTCCGGTTTGGTCCGGTGGCTCTGGGTTCCCGCGATCGTCGTGGTGGCTGGCGTGAACTCGACGAGGTAGCTGTGCGGCAGCTGTTCGCGCTGGTCGAACTGCCGATGCCGCTTCCTCCGGAGGCAGGCAAGAAAGCCCCTGAGTCGCCGAGGCGGCGTTCGAATTCCTCGCGCGAGGGCAGGGTGCGACGTGGCTCCCCGCGTTGAGTCTCAGCTCGCGGCAGCCACGCTGCGGTTGCGACCCTCGTCCTTGGCGCGGTAGAGCGCGCGGTCAGCTCGGTCGAAGAGGTTGTCCGCGGTTTCGGCGTGGACGAACTCTGCTCCGCCGATACTTACCGTGATCCTCCGGGCGGGGTCTGCCTCGGGCTTGCAACGGGCGGCGATCCGGCGGCGTATGCGCTCGGCGATCTGCATACCCTTTGCGATCCCCGTCTGCCCCAGCAGCACCACAAACTCCTCGCCGCCATAACGGAACGCCTGGTCATAGGGGCGCAGGCAGCCTGCGAGTTCCGTGGACACGCCGCGAATGACATCGTCGCCGGCGCTGTGCCCCAGGCTGTCGTTGATGCGTTTGAAATTGTCGATGTCGACCACCAGCATCGTGAACGGCAGGCTGAAGCGATGGGCTCGCGCCACCTCGGTGGCCACGGCCTGCTCCAGCGCCGTTCTGTTGCCAAGGCCCGAGAGCGTGTCGCGACGGGCGAGCAGCTTGACGCGGTGGTGGTTCAGCGCATTGCGCAAGGGTGCGCCGAGCGGCGCCAGCACGGTGGCGGTGGTAGCCGCGATATCCCCGAATGCAAAGAGCTCGATTTGTCCCAAGGTTTCGCCGGCCTGCCGAAGTGCGGCCGAGGAGGCGCGTCGCGTGGCGCGACCGGCCAGAAAACTTTCCCCGGTATCAGCGATTGTGTAGCGCACACCGCAGAGCGGGAGCCAGGCGCACATCTCGATCAGGAACTGCTCGAGCAGGGTCTGGACATCGAGGTGCTGGAACAGGCGGTTCAGGAGCTGCAGCTCCGCGATGTCCACCTCGGGCGGCAGCTCGATCTGCTGCCTGAACATGATGGGGGTCGCTGGCTGTGGAAACTGGATGATCTCGGCGCTTGCCATGGGTGCTCTCCCGTAACTGGGCTTGAGCGTACAAAGCGATATCCGTGCCAGCCGGGGCGTCGATACTCATCTCATTGAATTGCTTGGCGATAGCGGATCTCGTGCGAGGCTTTTGAGCGTGCTGGCGGCGGAACTTTGACGCTCGCGCGCGCCGATTACCGCCTGAGGCAATGCTTAGCCGCCCTGAGCATCCAGTGATTGGCCGTTCACATCCCTGCTCGCATCACCCATCAGGAAGAGATAGCTGGGCATGATGCCGGCCGGCTCCGGATTGCGGGTAGGTGTTTCCGCCGGGTACGCAGCCCGGCGCATAGAGGTATTGGTGGCGCCCGGGTTGATGCAGTTCACCCGGACCGCGCTGGTGCTGCCCAGTTCGTCGGCGAAGACCTGGCAGAGCCCCTCCACCGCGAATTTCGAGACTGCATAGGCGCCCCAGAAGGCCTTGCCGCGACGGCCCACCCCCGAGCTGGTGAACACTACGGATGCCGCCGGTGCCGCGCGCATGGCTGGCAGTAGTGCACGGGTCAGCATGAAGCCCGCTTCCACATTCACCGCCATCAATTCGCGCCAGTCGCGCAGCGGGTACTGGTCCAGGGGTTTGCGTGGTCCCAGTAATGCCGCGTTGTGCAGCAGACCGTGCAGGCAGCCGAGCTGTTCCTCGATCTGTGTGGCGAGCGTGGCGTAGTGCTCCTCGGTGGCGTGGGCGAGATCCAGCACCTGGATGATCGGCTCGGGACCGCCGGCCGTCACGATGGCGTCATAGCTCGCCTCGAGTTTTTGCTGTGCGCGACCTAGCAGCACCACCGTGGCCCCATGCGCCGCGAAGCACAGCGCTGCTGCCTTGCCGATGCCGTCTCCGGCGCCTGTGACTACCACATTGCGGCCTGCCAGCAGGTCGGGCGGAGCGCGGTAGAGGCGTGCATTGGTGGTCATGGCGGTTTCCCGTGTTCAGTCGATCAGCAGGTGGGTGAGCGCGGTGACGTCCTGTGCCACGAAGTCGGCACCCCAGGAAAGCACGGACTCATCCTCCGCCAGGTAGCCCCAGGCGGCGGCGACGGTACGCATGCCTGCGCTGCGACCGGCCTCGATGTCGCGGGCGTGATCGCCCACATAGATGGATCTGCCCGGCTCGCAGCCAAGCTGCTTGCAGGCGAGCAGCAGTGGTTCGGGATCGGGTTTGGTCCGGCTCACATGGTCCGGGCAGATGAGCACGGCTGCGGGCGGTTGCAGGGCCATCCGCGCGAGCAGGGGCCAGGCGAGGTAGTGCGGCTTGTTGGTGACCACGCCCCAGGCGATCCCGCGCGCCGCGAGCGCGGCCAGCAGTTCGCGGATGCCGTCGAAGGGTAGGGTTTCGATCGCCAGACCTGACTCGTATAGCTCGAGCAGTCGGCTGCGAAGGGTTTCGAATCCCGGTTCGCCGTCGGCGATGCCGAAGGCCAGTTTCACGAGGGCGCGGGCGCCATGCGAGACGGTGGCGCGGATCTGCCCGAAGGGCAGTGGCGCACGGTCGTGCTCGCGGAGCATCCGGTTCAGCACGGTGGCAAAATCCGGCGCGGTGTCGAGCAGCGTGCCATCGAGATCGAAGAGCACTGCCTGCGGCGCATCAGCGCTCATGGGCGGCGACGGGCGTGGACGAGGTAATTCACCGCCACATCGCGGCTGAGCGAGAAGTGCTGGGTCACGGGGTTGTACTGCATGCCCGCGATCTCCTCCGTGTGCAGCCCGGCCTGGCGCATCCAGCCGGAGAGTTCGGCCGGGCGAATGAACTTGGCGTAATCGTGCGTGCCCTTCGGCAGCAAGCGCAGCACATGCTCGGCGCCGACGATGGCAAACAGCCAGCTCTTGGGATTGCGGTTGATGGTGGCGAAGTACACATCGCCACCCGGGCGGACCAATGCCGCACATGAGGCTACCAGCGCGGCCGGATCCGGCACGTGCTCCAGCACCTCGAGGCAGGTGACCACATCGAAGCTCGCCGGTTCCGCTGCCGCGAGATCCTCCACTGCCGTGAAGCGGTAATCGATGTCGAGTCCGGATTCGAGCAGATGCAGGCGCGCCACCGCGAGCGGCGCCTCCCCGAGATCGATGCCGGTCACCGTGGCTCCGCGCAGCGCCAGTCCTTCGCTCAGGATTCCGCCTCCGCAGCCTACGTCGAGGATGCGCTTGCCTGCCACGGCCGAGCGCGCGTCGATGAAGTTCGCCCGCAGCGGGTTCATGCGATGCAGGGGCCGGAACTCGCCGTTGGGATCCCACCAGCGGCTGGCGAGGGCCTCGAACTTGGCGATTTCCGCCGGATCTACATTTATCTGCCGCGCTGCCGTCATTTTTCTTCCCCCGTTCCTGCCGCGAATATGCGGTCTCGCCATGCCTGCGCCGCCTCGAGCAGGGCCGGCTCGTCTAGCGAGAGCAGGCGGCCATCCTCGAGCTGCAATTTCCCCTCGATCCAGGCGTGCGTCACCTGATGGGCTCCCGACGTGTAAATGAGCGCCGAGTGCGGGTCGTAGACCGGCTGGCAGCCCAGTCGGTGCAGATCGACGGCGATCAGGTCGGCTTCCTTGCCAGGCAGCAGGCTCCCGATGCGGTCGGCGATACCCATTGCCTCCGCACCCGCCAGTGTCGCCAGCCGCAGTGCGGCGTGGGCCGAAAGCGCGGTTGGATCCCCGCTTGCGCCCTTGGCCACCAGTGCCGCCAGGCGGGCCTCGCCGAAGAGATCGAGCGTGTTGTTGCTGGCGGCCCCATCGGTGCCGATGCACACGTTCACCCCAGCCGCCAGCAGGTCCCTGGTCGGGCAGAAACCGGAAGCGAGCTTCAGGTTTGAGCTGGGGCAGTGGACGACGTGCACACCCTCGCGCACCAGCAGCTGCATATCTCCCGGCGACACCTGCGTCATGTGTACGGCCTGCAGGCGCGGCGAGAGCAGTCCCAGCCGATCGAGCCGCTCGATGGGGCGCACGCCATGCACGGAGATCGAGTCGGCAACCTCCCCGGCGGTTTCCTGCAGGTGTATCTGCACTGGCGTATCGAGTTCCGCCGCCAGCACCGCGATCCTCGCCAAGGTGGCGTCGGAGTTGGTGTAGGGGGCATGCGGTCCGAAGGCGAATACCAGCCTCGGGTTGGACTTGAAGCGGTCGCGGGCCTCGAGTCCTTTGCTCAGGTACTCATCGGCATTACGGGCCCAGGGCGTGGGATGGTCCATGATCGGGAAGGCGATCTGGGCGCGGACGCCTGCATCAACCACGGCCTCGGCGGCGACATCGGGAAAGAAATACATGTCGCTGAAGCAGGTGGTGCCCGATCGCAGCATCTCGGCAATGGCGAGGCGGGTGCCCGTGCGCACGAAATCCTCGCCCACGAAACGGCCCTCGGCGGGCCAGATCCAGTCCTGTAGCCACTCCGCGAGGGCGTGGTCGTCGGCCAGCCCGCGCAGCAGCGTCATGGCCGCGTGGCAATGCGCGTTCACCAGTCCGGGCATCAGGAGGTGGCGGTCTAGCCTCCAGACCTTAGGCGCCGTCCAGCGCTCGGCGGCTGTGTTAGAGGGCTCGATGCCCAGCACACGGCCGTCCGCGATGGCTATCGCATGGTTCTCGAGGACGGTGTCGGCTGGCTCTATGGGCAGGACCCAGCGGGCGTGGATGATCTGGTCGGCGTGCTGCAAACGGGTCTCCCTGGGCGCGGCGTGGGGGCGGCAATAAAACGTCGGGCAGTATAGCCTTTGCCTCCTGCTTCCCGGCCCCCCGCCAGCCTGCCGTGGAAGGGGGGGGCTGTGCTACCATGCGGCGCTTTCGGGGAGGCTCCGGATCAAGCCCAGCTGACCCGGCGCGGAAGCCTCCCCGGCTCCGTGCTCAGATAAAAAATTCCAGGTGCCTATGGTCGAGCTAGCGAAGGAAATCCAGCCCGTCAGCATCGAGGCCGAACTCCGGCAGTCCTACCTCGATTACGCCATGAGCGTCATCGTGGGCCGGGCGCTCCCCGATGTCCGCGATGGCCTGAAACCGGTGCACAGGCGGGTGCTCTTCGCGATGAGCGTGCTGGGCAACGACTGGAACAAGGGCTACAAGAAGTCTGCCCGTATCGTGGGCGACGTGATCGGCAAGTACCACCCCCACGGCGACTCCGCCGTATACGACACGATCGTGCGGATGGCCCAGCCTTTCTCTATGCGCTACGTGCTGGTCGACGGGCAGGGCAATTTCGGCTCGGTCGACGGGGATTCTGCCGCGGCGATGCGTTACACGGAAATCCGCATGAAGCGGATCGCCCACGACCTGATGGCGGACCTCGACAAAGATACCGTCGATTTCGTCCCCAATTACGATGGCACCGAGCAGATTCCCGCGGTGCTGCCCACCCGGGTGCCCAACTTGCTGGTGAACGGTTCGGCCGGCATCGCGGTCGGCATGGCCACGAACATCCCCCCGCACAACCTCGGCGAAGTGGTCAGGGCCTGTCTGGCGCTGATCGCCGATCCGGAGCTTCCGATCGATGATCTGATCCGCCTCGTACCCGGGCCGGACTTCCCCACGGGAGGCATCATCCAGGGACGCGCGGGCATTCTCGAGGCCTACCGCACCGGGCGCGGGCGTATCTTCGTCAGGGCCAAGGCGGAGGTCATAGTCGATGACGCGAGCAACCGCGACACCATCATCATCCACGAGATTCCCTACCAGCTGAACAAGGCCCGCCTGATCGAGAAGATCGCGGAGCTGGTGAAGGACAAGCAGATCGAGGGCATCAGCGAACTGCGCGACGAGTCCGACAAGGACGGCCTGCGCGTGGTCATCGAGCTGCGGCGCGGCGAGTCCGGCGAGGTTGTCCTCAACAATCTTTACAAGCAGACCCAGCTCGAGAGCGTCTTCGGCATCAATATGGTCGCGCTGGTCGATGGCCAGCCCCGCACGCTCAATCTGAAGGAAATCATCGAGGCCTTCCTGCGGCATCGCCGCGAGGTGGTCACCCGCCGCACGGTGTTCCTGCTCCGCAAGGCCCGCGAGCGTACGCACGTGCTCGAGGGGCTGGCCATCGCGCTGGCGAACATCGACGCGGTGATCGAACTGATCCGCAATTCCGCAAGCTCTGCCGAGGCCCGCGAGCGCCTCATTGCTCGCGAGTGGGCGCCCGGCGGCGTGGCCGCCATGCTGGAGCGCACCGGTTCGACCGCCTCCCGGCCGGAGGATCTGGAGGCGCGCTATGGCCTCGCAGACGGGGTCTACCGGCTCTCGCCCGAGCAGGCCCAGGCCATTCTCGATCTGCGCCTGCACCGGCTCACCGGACTGGAGCACGAAAAGCTTCTCGATGAATACAAGCAGAAGCTTGCCGAGATCGCCGATTACCTCGATATCCTCGCTGACCCGGACCGCCTCATGCGGGTTATCCGTGAAGAGCTCGAGACGGTGGTTGCGGACTACGGCGATGCCCGTCGTACCGAGATCGTCGATGACCGCCACAACATCACCACCGAGGACCTGATCACGCCCGAAGACCGCGTGGTGACGGTGTCTTTCAGCGGCTACGCCAAGGGCCAACCCCTGGATGCCTACCAGGCGCAGCGTCGGGGCGGCGTGGGTCGCTCGGGCGCGCCAGTGAAGGACGAGGACTCGATCGAGCACCTGCTGGTCGCCAACACCCACGACACCATCCTGTGCTTCTCCGACCGTGGCCGCGTTTTCTGGCTGAAGGTCTACGGGATTCCGGTGGCATCGCGCGCTGCCAAGGGTCGCCCGCTGGTCAATCTGCTGAATCTGGAGCAGGGCGAGCGCATCACCTCGCTGCTCCCGGTGAAAGAGTTCAGCGAGGACCGCTACGTGTTCATGGCGACCTCCGACGGCACGGTGAAAAAGACTTCACTCGATTTCTTCTCACGGCCCCGGGCCGCAGGCCTTATCGCGATCGATCTCGGCGAGGGTGACCATCTGGTAGGCACCGCGATTACCGATGGCGCGAACGATATCCTCCTGTTCAGCAGTTCGGGCAAATCGGTGCGCTTTCGCGAATCCGACGTGCGTCCGATGGGTCGTTCGGCGCACGGCGTGCGTGGCATGCGTCTCGCGGCGGGGCACGCAGTCGTATCCCTGATCGTCCCCGATCCGCTGCTGCCAGAGGTACTCACCATCAGCGAGAACGGCTATGGGAAGCGCACGCCCATCGGGGAGTTCCCGCTCCACGGACGTGGCGTGCAGGGCGTGATCGCGATGCAGGTGAGCGAGCGAAACGGCCGGCTCGTCGGGGCGCTGGGGGTCGCGGCAACTGACCAGATCATGCTGAGCACCGACCAAGGCACACTGCTGCGTACCGGTGTGCAGCAGATCTCGCTGGTCAGCCGCAACACGCAGGGCGTTAGCCTGATGAACGTTCGCGACGGCGAGACAATCGCCGGCTTCGCGCGCGTTGCGGAGGCGGAAGCTGACGTCGATGCCGATGCGGACGTCCTGGCCCCGACGAACGAGGCAGCGCCCGACGCCTGAGGGCTTGCGGGCGTCTCGCCCACTTCACCGATCCACAAGACTGAGGTTTTCCGGCAGATGAACAGGCCATTCAACTTCTGCGCAGGCCCTGCGGCACTTCCCGAGGCAGTATTGCAGCAGGCCGGAGGCGAACTTCTCGACTGGCGGGGCACTGGTCTGTCGGTAATGGAGATGAGCCACCGCAGCAAGGAGTTCGTGGCGATTGCCGACACGGCAGAGCGCGATCTGCGTGCGCTGATGGGTATCACGGATGACTACGCCGTGCTGTTTCTGCAGGGCGGCGCTACCGCGCAGTTCTCCGCGGTACCCCTGAATCTCCTGCGGGGCGCCGCGCGCGCCGACTACGTCAACACCGGGCAGTGGTCGATCAAGGCGATTGCCGAGGCGCGCAAATACTGCGAGGTGAACGTGGTTGCCAGTTCGGAGGCAGAGCGCTTCATGACCGTTCCCCCGCAGGCGAGTTGGAATGTTTCGGCCGATGCTGCCTATCTGCACTACACACCCAACGAGACCATCGGTGGCCTTGAGTTCGGCTGGACTCCCGATGTCGCCGTACCGCTGGTCGCGGACATGTCCTCGACGATTCTCTCGCGCCCCGTGGATGTCAGCCGGTTCGGCGCGATATACGCCGGCGCGCAGAAGAACATCGGCCCCGCGGGACTGGTGATCGTGATCGTGCGAAGGGATCTGCTGGGTGCGCCCGATGCATGCACCCCGGCCGTGCTTGACTGGAGCCTCCAGGCGGCCAATGCATCCATGTACAACACGCCGCCTACCTTCTCGATCTATCTTGCAGGCCTTGTTTTCCAGTGGCTGCAAGGGCAGGGCGGGCTGGCTGTGGTCGGCGAGCGCAACCGGCGCAAGGCCGAGGTTCTTTATGGCTACATCGACGGGAGCGATTTTTACGGCAACCCGGTCGAGGTGGCGTCCCGGTCGTGGATGAATGTGCCCTTCACGCTTGCCGACGCCGCATTAGAGAAGCCCTTCCTCACCGAGGCGAAAGCAGCTGGTTTGCTGAACCTCGAGGGACATCGCTCGGTGGGTGGGATGCGCGCGAGCATCTACAACGCCCTTGGCATCGACGCGGTAGATGCCCTTATCGGCTTCATGCGTGACTTTGCGGCACGTCGGGGGTGAGTGCGTGATCGACCCCTTGGCTCCCGAGGCCGAGCTCGGGCGTATTCGCGCCGATATCGATGAGGTCGATCGGCAGATCCAGACGCTGCTCAACCGCCGTGCGGAGTGCGCCCAGCGGGTTGCCGAGGTCAAGCGTGCGGAGTTGCTCGCCTCCGGCGCAGGAGGCACGGTCCGAGGGCAGCCTACCTTCTACCGTCCCGAGCGTGAGGCGCAGGTGTTGCGCAGCGTGATGGAGCGCAATACCGGTCCCTTGCCGGCCGAGGAAGTCGCGCATATTTTCCGCGAGATAATGTCCGTCTGCCTGGCCCTTGAGCGACCCGTGCGGGTGGCTTTTCTTGGCCCGGAGGGCACCTTCACCCAGGCTGCCGCGCTGAAACACTTCGGCCATGCCGTGCACAGCAGCGCACTTGGAACGATCGGCGCGGTATTCGAGGACGTGGAGGCAGGCAACGTCGATTACGGCGTCGTGCCGGTGGAAAACTCCACCGAAGGTATGGTCACCCACACACTGGATAACTTCATCCGGTCGCCGCTCAAGATTTGCGGCGAGGTCGAGATGCCGATCCGGCTTCACCTGCTGGCCGCCCCGGGCGCGACAGCCGGCGGGATCCGGCGCATCTGCGCCCACCAGCAGGCCCTCGCGCAGTGCCGGGGTTGGCTCGAAAAACACTGGCCCGGCGTGGAGCAGGCTGCTGTTTCCAGTAATGGCGAGGCCGCGCGCCTCGCGGCACTCGATGCTTCCATTGCCGCGGTGGCCGGTGACATCGCACGCGAGGGCCATGGCCTCGCCAGCCTCGCCAGCAATATCCAGGACTATGCCGACAACACCACGCGATTCCTCGTGATCGGGCGTGAAGGTGCGCGGCCCAGCGGTCGCGACAAGACCTCGATCATCGCCTCGACCCATAACCGGCCCGGTGCCCTGTTCAGACTGTTGGAGCCTTTCCAGCGGGAGCAAGTGATGCTGACGCGCATCGATACCCGTCCTTCGCGCACCGAGACCTGGACCTACCTTTTCTTCATCGAGTTCGAGGGGCATCAGGAAGACCCGCGCATTGCCGCGGTACTGCGCGAGATCCAGGAGCAGACCGTGATGATCAAGATACTGGGCTCCTACCCGCAGGCGGTGCTCTGAGATGTCGGGGCCTGCACCGCGCGCTGGCCGGGTGCTGGTGGTCGGGCTTGGCCTGATCGGCGGCTCCGTTGCAGCAGCCCTGCGCGAGGGTGGTTTTGCAGGCGAAATCACCGGTTATGATCAGGATCACGCTTGCTCAGTGCGTGCATTGCAGCGCGGCCTGGTCGATGCCGCGGCAGCCTCTCTCGACGAGGCACTCGGCAGCGCGGAACTGGTAGTGATCGCGGTGCCCGCTCTCGGCGTGGAACAGGTGTTGGTGGCTGTACGCGAATCCGCGCGAGCCGATGTGGTGATCACCGATGTGGCGAGTGCCAAGGGTGTCGTGCTGGAGTCCGCCCGCCGGGTGTTCGGTGCGCTGCCGCCGGGACTCGTGCCCGGTCATCCCATCGCAGGCTCCGAGCGCTCGGGCGTAGAGGCGGCGCGCGGGGATCTCTTCCGCGGCCATCGTGCGATCCTGACGCCACACGCAGGCACGGCACCCGCAGCCCTTGCACTGGTCGAGGCCATGTGGATCTGCGCCGGCGCCGCGGTGACGTGCATGGAGGCCGGCGAGCACGACCGCATACTTGCGCTGACCAGTCACCTTCCTCATGTGCTTGCCTTCACGCTGGTCAATGCCCTCTCGCAGCAAGACTCCAGTGAGCAGATCTTCCGCTATGCCGCTGGCGGCTTCCGTGATTTCACTCGCATTGCCTCGAGCGATCCGGTGATGTGGCGCGATATCGCGCTCGCCAACCGCGATTCGCTGCTTGCCGCGATCGACGTGTTCACCGACAGCCTCGCGGGACTGCGAGCGAGTGTCGCGAATTCTGACGCCGCGGCGCTGCATGGCCTTTTTGCGTCGGCGCATGGTGCGCGCGGGCGTTACCTGCAATGGCTCGAGGCAGCGCAAGCGCCCGCCGCCGCCAGCTCCGGAGACGACGCATGATGGCTTCGAGTCCCGATTTCATCGCCTCGGGCGGCACGGCGCTACGCGGGGAGATCCGCGTGGCAGGCGACAAATCCATCTCGCATCGCTCGGTCATGCTGGGCTCGATCGCCGAGGGTGTGACTGAGATCGAGGGTTTTCTCGAGGGTGAGGACAGCCTCGCCACTCTGGCTGCGTTCCGTGCGATGGGCGTGCGCATCGACCGTCCATCGCCCGGGCGCGTGACGGTGCACGGCGTGGGCTTGCACGGACTGCAGGCGCCGGCGGGTGATCTCGATCTGGGCAATTCGGGCACGTCGATGCGGCTGCTCGCAGGCCTGCTGGCCGGCCAGTCTTTTGCCACGCGATTGGTGGGAGACGCCTCGCTCACGCGCCGCCCGATGGCGCGCGTGGCGGAGCCGTTGCGGCTGATGGGCGCGCAGATCGATACCGCCCCGGGTGGTCGACCTCCGCTCGAGATCCATGGCGCGGCGGCATTGAAGGGCATCGAATACCGCATGCCCGTGGCCAGCGCGCAGGTGAAATCGGCGCTGCTGCTGGCTGGACTCTACGCGCAGGGCACCACGCGGGTGATCGAACCCGCGCCGACCCGCGATCACACCGAGCGCATGCTCGCGGGCTTCGGGTATCCGCTGCGCCGCGAGGGAGCGCTCGCGGAGCTGCAAGGTGGCGGGCGGCTGCAAGGTGCGGCACTGCAGGTGCCGGCGGATATTTCCTCGGCAGCATTTTTCCTCGTTGCCGCCAGCATTGCGCCAGGATCTGACCTGCTGCTGCGGGGCGTCGGCATCAATCCCACCCGTACCGGGGTGATCGGCATCCTGCGCGCGATGGGTGCTTCGATCGAGATTCTCGCCGAGCGCGAGTCTGGCGGGGAGCCGGTTGCCGACCTGCGGGTCCGGGGCGCGGCGCTGCGAGGCATTGTGATTCCCGAGGAACTCGTGCCGCTGGCAATCGATGAGTTCCCCGTGCTCTTCGTCGCGGCCGCCTGTGCGGATGGAGAGACGCTCCTGCGCGGCGCCGAGGAGTTGCGTGTGAAGGAGAGTGACCGCATCGAGGTGATGGCGCGCGGGCTGCGCGCGCTCGGCGTAGAGCTCGAGACCTACCCTGATGGCATACGCATCCGTGGGGGCGCCTCGCTCGCGCCGGCCCGTATCGACAGCGGTGGCGATCACCGCATTGCCATGGCCTTCTGCGTTGCCTCGTTGCGCGCCACGGGGCCCATCGTGATCGGCGACTGCGCCAACGTAGCCACCTCGTTTCCCGGGTTCCGCGCTCTTGCAGGCTCGGTCGGCCTGCAGGTAGACGAGCAGCCGCCCGCTGACAGTGAGCCCTTATGAAGCAGTCCCGTCCGCAGGTGCCGGTGATCACCGTTGACGGGCCGAGCGGCTCCGGCAAGGGAACCCTGTGCCGACTGCTCGCCCGTGAGCTCGGCTGGAACCTGCTCGACAGCGGTGCGCTCTATCGACTCGTGGGGATCGCGGCGCGCAACCATGGCGTCGGGATCGACAACCACGCAGCGCTCGAGGTCCTCGCAGGACATCTCGATGTGCAGTTCCAGCCCGGGGCGGACGATGCCGGCGACGTGCGCGTCGTGCTCGAGGGCGAGGACGTCACCGGGGTGGTTCGCAGCGAGGAGGTCGGGGCGCTCGCCTCGCAAGTGGGTGCGGTTGCCGCCGTGAGGGCTGCGTTGCTGGACCGGCAGCGGGCGTTCTGCGTCTTGCCCGGGTTGGTTGCCGATGGGCGTGACATGGGTACGGAGGTCTTTCCCGAGGCTGAACTGAAGGTATTTTTGACGGCCAGCCCTGAAGAGCGCGCGGCGCGGCGCTTCCGCCAGTTGATCGACAAGGGCGACGCTGTTAGCCTGCCGCGCCTTGTGGCGGACATCGAGACACGGGATCGGCGCGATCTCGAGCGCTCCGTGTCACCGCTGCGTCCGTCTCCCGAGGCTGTCCTGATAGACACCACGGGGGTCTCGATAGCGGACGTGTTCGCCCGCCTGATGTCTCTCGCGAGGGAGAGAGGGCTCGCCTGAGGCGGGCAGCGAAGAAAATATGGGTGCGGCCTGCGGGTCGTGCTTTTTAAAGGTGTCGGAGGCCGGGCTCATGCCAGCACGCCCGGTGTTCGGCTTTTCATGTTCTGCCCCTTCGACGGCTGGGTCGGAGGATCGGAAAACATACGGCAGTGCCGTAGCAGGATCTATCCAATGACCGAGAATTTTGCAGAACTTTTCGAGGAAAGCCTCAAGACAGTAGAGATGGACGTAGGCTCCATCATCTCGGGTGTCGTGATCGACATCGACGGCGAGTGGGTCACGGTTCACGCCGGCCTGAAGTCCGAGGGAATGATTCCCCGCAGCCAGTTCCTTGATGATGACGGACAGTTCCACCTCGAGATCGGCGATGAAGTCCAGGTTGCCCTAGAGGCTATCGAGGACGGGGACGGCGCGACCCGCCTCTCCCGCGAAAAGGCACGCCGCGCCGAGACCTGGAAGAGCCTCGAGAGCAGCTTCGAGGGTGGCGAAGTCGTCAAGGGCGCCATCAACGGCAAGGTCAAGGGTGGCTTCACCGTGGATATCCACGGCATTCGCGCATTCCTGCCCGGCTCGCTGGTCGACGTGCGCCCGGTCCGCGATACCCTGCACCTCGAGGGCCAGACCCTCGAATTCAAGGTCATCAAACTCGACCAGAAGCGCAACAATATCGTGGTCTCGCGCCGTGCGGTGCTCGAGCAGGCCAACAGCGCCGAGCGCGAGAACCTGCTCTCCAGCCTGCAGGAGTCCGCTGTTCTGAAGGGTGTGGTCAAGAACCTCACTGACTACGGCGCATTCGTGGACCTGGGCGGCGTGGATGGCCTGCTGCACATCACCGACATGGCCTGGCGCCGCATCAAGCACCCGAGCGAAGTCGTCAAGGTTGGCGACGAGATCGATGTCAAGGTGCTGAAGTTCGACCGCGAAACCAACCGCGTATCGCTTGGCCTGAAGCAACTTGGCTCGGATCCGTGGGTCAGCATCAAGGAGCGTTACCCGGAGAAGACGCGCCTGCGCGCCCGCGTCACCAACCTCACCGATTACGGCTGCTTCGCGGAACTCGAGCAGGGCGTCGAGGGCCTCGTGCACGTCTCCGAGATGGATTGGACCAACAAGAACATCCACCCCTCCAAGGTGGTGCAGGTTGGCGATGAGATCGACGTGATGATTCTCGATATCGATGAGGATCGCCGCCGTATCTCACTCGGCATGAAGCAATGCACCGAGAATCCCTGGGACGTATTCGCCGCGGCCCATGCCAAGGGCGAGCGCATCAAGGGACGCATCAAGTCGATCACCGATTTCGGCCTGTTCATCGGTCTCGACGGCAACATCGACGGTCTGGTGCATCTGTCGGATATCTCGTGGCACGAGACCGGCGAGGAAGCCGTACGCAACTACAAGAAGGGCGACGAAGTCGAGACCATCATCCTCGCCATCGATCCCGAGCGCGAGCGTATCTCGCTGGGTGTCAAGCAGATGGAGGGCGATCCCTTCACCAACTTCGTGACGATGTACGACAAGGGCGCCATCGTCACGGGCAAGGTTGTCGAGATCGACGCCAAGGCCGTAGTGATCCAGCTCGCTGACGATGTCCAAGGCGTCCTCAAGGCCTCCGAGATCAGCCGTGACCGCGTCGAGGATGCGCGTAACGTGCTTGCCCTGGGCGAAGAGGTCGAGGTGAAGATCATCAACGTCGACCGTAAGAACCGTGCGATCGGGCTCTCGGTGAAGGCAAAAGACGTGCAGGAAGAGAAGGAAGCGATGAAGGCGCTGCGCGAGCAGGAGCCGGAGAACGCTCCCACGACCATCGGCGATCTGATCAAGGCGCAGATGGGCAACCGCGGCCGCGAGTAACACTCGCTTTGCCGGGTGCGACGCGGGGCCTTCGGGCCCCGCGTTCGTTTCGGCCTGACTTCGGCGAGGCACATCCTCACCGGCCGGGTGTGCCACTTGTACAGTCCGTGACTTATCGGTAGCGTGCCGTCTACCCGGGTCAGGCTCTCTGTGAACGGTCGGCGTCTGCTGATGAAGAAAGTGCCCAAGTCCGAGATTGAGCGCGACTACGTTCGCCATGTTCACGGCGTCATTTTGCGAGTAGCTGGCTGTGGGTTTGCAACATTGCAGGCACTCAAGTGCGTCACGATCTCAGGCTATACGCAGCGAGTCGATTCGTGCGGAGTGAAGTCTGACTTGTATGTGCTGTCTTCGCGGATCGACCGGGCTCGCCTTGCGACGCTCGATTTCGACCGGCTGGCGCGACTGAATCCTGTTTCCGCATTCGACCATTTCGATACGCGGCGGCGGCTTTCTGGCTCGGGTGGGATGCAATCGATCGAGCCTTTCGGGGCAGGTCCGTGACGTTGAGACCGACGGGCACGGTTGGATTTTTTGGTGGGATACAGCGGAGAGATATCAGTGAGTCATTTTAGAATGTCGTTCATCGTGACGGCGATTTGTGTCGCTATCGCGGGTTGGTGGGGATCCCAGAATGGCATGGGCGTAATGACCGCGCTCTGGCTTGTGCTTGTGCTAGGTGTGCTTGAAGTGTCGTTGTCGTTCGACAACGCCGTGGTCAATGCCGGCGTCCTGAAGGACATGGACGAGTTCTGGCGGCAGATGTTCCTGACAGTCGGCATTCTGGTTGCCGTCTTCGGCATGCGACTGGTGTTCCCGATCGTGATCGTCGCCGTGGCGGCTGATATGAGCGTCGCCCCGGTGATCGACATGGCACTCACCGATCCGGATCAGTACGGGAAGATCCTCACGGATTGCTACCCGGCGATCGCGGCGTTTGGTGGTATGTTCCTGTTGCTCGTGTTTCTGGCTTTCGTGTTTAACCACGAGCGCCATCTGCACTGGCTTGGAGCATTCGAACAGCGCCTGGCGGGCCTAGGCAAAGTGGATAACATCGCGATTATCTGCGCGCTGGGCGTGCTGCTATCCATGCAGTGGTTCCTGCCGGCCGAGCTTCACCTCAGGGTTCTCTCGGCGGGTCTCGCCGGCGTCATTCTGTTCATCGCAGTCGACTCCCTGGATAGCGTATTCGACGTGGACGAAGGGGAGGGCGCAACGATCGGTGCGGCCAAGCGATCGGGTATCGCAGCATTCATGTACCTCGAAGTGCTCGACGCCTCTTTCTCCTTCGACGGCGTCATCGGCGCGTTCGCAATCACTCGTGACGTCGTGATCATCATGCTGGGCTTGGCCATCGGGGCGATGTTCGTGCGCTCGATGACGGTTTACCTGGTGCACAAGGGGACGCTCGATGAGTACGTGTTCCTTGAACACGGCGCGCACTACGCCATCGGTGCGCTCGCATTCATCATGCTGGCTGGTACCGTCGCGCACATCCCGGAAGTCATCACCGGTCTCGTCGGCGTCGGCTTCATCGCCCTCTCGCTTTACTCGTCTGTTCGTCATCGCAAGGAGGCAGCTGCGACAGCGGCTCAGTGAGGTAACGAAGGGTAAAAACCGACACAGAGCAGCGCGTCGCTGTTGCGCTGGCTTCGGTTGACGTTGGCCGTGTAGACGTCGTACTTGCGCCTGTATGATCTCGCACGCGGCGCCGAGATGGCCAGGTACGACCTCGACCAAGACTTCAGGGTCGAGACCGCGGTCGAGTTGGGTCGGCTTTACAGACCTGATGGTCTGTGGGAGTTCGCGGTAGTGGGACGCGAAGAGCTTGCAAAAAAGTACCAACGGTAACTGCCCGCCAAACAAATTCTGGAGAAGAACCATGCACCGTAAGCTACCTGTGTACCTGCTGCTGGACGAGTCCGGCTCAATGGCGGGCGAACCGATCGAAGCGATGAAGAACGGCCTGCAGCTGCTGGTCTCGACGCTTCGGCAGGATCCGCATGCTCTTGAGACAGCCTATCTTTCAGTGATCGGCTTCGGCGCAGATGCGCACGTCCACGTGCCTCTGACCGAGCTCGCTGCATTCCAGCCACCGCAGATCACCGCGAGTGGGACGACGGCGTTGGGCGCAGCGCTCAGGCTGGTTGCCTTGCAGATCGACAAAGAAGTGGCCAAGACCACGGCCGATACCAAGGGCGATTGGAAGCCGCTGGTGTTCCTGATGACCGACGGTGATCCGACCGACGATTGGCGCAGTGGCCTGGCCGAACTGCGCAAGCGCAAGGTCGGCACGGTTGTCGCTTGCGGCGCTGGCCCGAACGTCAAGGAAGCCACGCTAAAGGAAATTAGCGAGATCGTGGTCAAGCTCGACACGGCTGATTCAGCCACGATTGGTGCCTTCTTCAAGTGGGTCTCGGCGTCGATTGCTGTGGGCAGTCAGAAGGTCGAGTCCGGCGGCAAGGAAGTGACGGGGCTGGACGACCTGCCGCCGCCGCCGAAGGAAATCAACCTGGTCGTCTGAGGGCTCCCGCGCGGTGTCAGCAACCTGAGCAAGAGCGAATACGCCCGGTTGGCAGTGACCATTGGTGTTGGCTGGGACATCGCCCAGCCGGTTTAGCTGGGAGGGTTGCTCGGCAAGCACGATGACTACGATTTCGACCTGTCCGCCAGCGCTGACAATCAGGGATATGCTCCTGGATCTTTGCAGGGCTCAACCGCGATGCGAACGCCGGGGAGTTCGAGTCACCTCTGTAACCGTTGGGGACCGAGGCGTCTCGGTATCTTCTATCCGATCACTACATCCCGAGGCAGTTGCCATGCGCCGTCTACCGGTTTATCTGTTGCTCGACACGTCGGGCTCCATGCGGGGCGAGCCGATTGCGGCCGTCAACGTCGGTTTGCAGGCATTGGTGTCATCGCTGCGTCAGGATCCTTCGGCGCTCGAAAGCGTGCACCTCAGCATCATCACCTTTGACGCAGTGGTCAACGAAGTGTTGCCTCTGACGCCGTTGGATCAGCTGCAGCTACCGACGATTACGACGCCAGAGTCCGGCCCGACATTCCTGGGTCTGGCGCTCCAAGAGCTGTGCAAGCGCGTCGATCGAGAGGTCAAGCGGACGACGGTGGACGAGAAGGGAGACTGGTCGCCGCTACTGTTCATCATGACTGATGGCAGCCCGACCGATCTGCAGGTGTTCGAGGAGCAGGTGCCACAGATCAAGATGCGGTCGTTCGGGAACATCATCGGCTGCGCTGCAGGCCCCAAGGCCAAGCAGCAGTACCTCGCCATGCTGACCGACAAGG
>CAJADV010000591.1 GCA_903938575.1 uncultured Gammaproteobacteria bacterium | reverse complement strand
CTGCCCAAGGTAGTACGAGGGTCGCCGCACCGAGAGCACCAGAGCCAGCACCTGCTTGAAGTACAGGGCGCGCTGCTCGATGGGGGCATCGGCCGATGACAACACGCGGTTCACCATCGCGAAATCGGAACCGAACCACGCCTCCAATCCGTCGCCCAGGCTGCTTACCTCGCCGTAGCCCGGCTGCGCCGCCAGCGGCAGGGAATTCAGGTAGTCGAGCATCAGGCGCCGGCGCGCCGGGAGATTTTCCGCGCCATCGCGGTAGACGCGCAGCGTGGCAGAGACCATCTGCACCAGCTTGTCGTGCGAGTCACGGGTGATGCCATCAGGGGAGTGGCGGAACTTCTCGAGCTGCGTGGCCAGCGTGCTGGCCCCAATCACCTTGTGCGGCAGGCCCGCCGTCTTCAATCCTTGCTGGATAACCGCCATGCCGAGGCGCTCCCAGTCCACCACCGGGTTCATCGTGGGGCGGCCCGGATCCAGAAGCTCGCGATCCTCGACATAGAGAAGAGCGCGCGCCACGAGATCGGGCACGGCCTCGTAGTCGGGGTAAACGTGGCGTGGGTAGCGGGCGTTCTGCAGCGGCGCACCGCGGGCGTCGATCAGCCGCAGACCGGTCTGCGTCTTCTCGACGAAAGCGGCATAGACGCCGCGCTCGTTCAGCTCGACCATGCGCCGGGAGGGCACCGCCTGGCGCGCGATGGTGTAACCACCCTTCTGCAGTCGCGGGGCAAAATCGGGCAGTCCCGCATAGCCGAGTCGCACATCCCAGGGCCCGCGATCGGGCACCAGTGGCGTGGTGGCGGGGCCCGGCTGCACCGAAAAGCCGATCTCGGCGGCAAATTCCGCAGCCCAGTGCGAATGCAAGGTGGCGTTGCGCATTTCCTCCCGGGCGAGCCAGGTGCCACCTACCACGACAACCAGCACGGTGACGCCCGCGCTGACGCGGATCACAGGCAGCACGATGCGACGCCATACCGAGGCGCGGGGAGCCGGCACGGCACGCCGATCCGCTGCCAGGCGGGCAGCGGAGTCGCGGGAAGCTCTGGATGGGGGGGCGGACTGCGAACCGCCGCGTTCAATCACGGGAACGGCGCTCCGGGACGCCCTGACACACGGGCAAGCATAGCCGCCATGCGGCCGCCCGGCGCCTGCACGGCATTAGTCACGCCCTAGCGGATGCCGCTCATGAAGCGGTCGAGCCGCGCCTCCTCGTAATAGAGCCGCTCCCGTTCGTAGCGCAGGGCCTCGTCTATCCGCGCAAGCTCGGTGCGCACGGCATAGCGCTCGCGGTCGTCATCGGCGGAACTGTAGGCGTACTCGAGTTCGCGGCGACGGGAATCGAGAGCCACCACCTTCTGGCGCTGCTCATAGACCGGGCGCGCCGCGCGCCAGTGCGTGGCGAACTCGGTGTCGCTCTCCGGCGGGCAGACCCCCGCGTAATTGCCACCTGAGAGCGCAATCTCCACCGCGTTCTCGGGCGTGCAGTACACCCCGAGCCCGCGCTCATATCCCGCTTTCCAGGCCTCGCGATCGAGGCTGACCCCGTATTCGACACAGGCCGTGGCATGGTCCTGCGCGCGATCGGAGCGCGCTCCCTTCACGCCGTCGCGGTAGCCGATGTCATCCCAGTTGGCGCTGCGGCACTCGTTCTCCGAGAGACTGGCGCAACCCGCCAGCAGCAGCATGAACGGCACGGCGACAAGAAATCGGCGTTGCATCGGGACCCCTCCGGAAGGTCTGCGGCAGCAGCGCGGCGCGCTGTTATGATCGGTCTATTCTGATACGCGGGACGCGCCGATGAACAGCACTACCGGGCTGCACCGGGGCCTCGGTCGCATGGATGTCGTGGCGCTGACGCTGAACACCATCGTCGGCGCCGGCATTTTCGGACTGCCCGCTGCGCTCTATGCGGCCGCAGGCAAACTCAGTCTGGCAGTCCTTGCAGGCGCTTTCCTGCTGATCGCGGCAGTCGCGGTGTGCGCCGCCGAGGTGGCCAGCCGCTTCGAAGCCACCGGCGGGCCTGTGCTCTACGCGCGTGAAGCGCTGGGACCACTCGGTGGCTTCACGGTGGGCTGGTTGCTCTACCTCACCCGGCTCGCCACCTCGGGTGCCATCATCGTGGTGATGCTCGACTACGCGGCAGCACTCTGGCCCGCGCTGGCCGCTCCGCTGCCCCGCGGCATCGCGATCACGCTGTTCCTGGCGGCCATTGCCGCGCTGAACCTGCGCGGCGTGGTGCAGGGCGCGCTGCTTGGCAATTTGCTCGTGGTTCTGAAACTCGCGCCACTGCTGGTGCTGGCGCCGCTAGGGCTTGCGCTCGGGGGCTGGCCGGCGGGCGATGCACCGGCCGTGCAGGTCGATGCGCTGGGAGCGGCCTTCCTGCTCGCCTTCTTTGCCTGCATGGGCTTCGAGCAGGCAACCATCGTGGCGGGCGAACTGCGCCGGCCGGAACGCGATCTTCCCATCGGCATGCTGGGCGGGTTTTTGCTCGCCGGACTGCTTTACGCGGCGTTGCTGCTCGCCTGTCAGGGCATGGTGCCGGAACTCGCCAGTTCCAAGCGCCCGATCGCCGAGCTCGCGCTGGCGGTTTTCGGGGCTGCCGGCGCCACGGTGGTGGCGGTGACAGCTGTACTCTCCTGCGCCGGGAACCTGAGCACCTCGATACTGGTGACACCGCGCGTGCTCTTCGCGCTAGCCGAGCAGGGCGAGATACCGCCCGTGCTCGCGCGCGTCAGCGGCAGCACACAGGTGCCCTCGGTGGCCATCGCCCTCACGGCCGCCATCGTCTGCGTCCTCACCCTCACCGGCACTTTCGTGCATCTGGCCACCATCGCCGTGATAGCGAGGATGCTGATGTACTGCTCGATATGCCTTGCGCTGGTGCTGCTGCGCCGGCGCGGCGCGGCGCCACTCACGGTACCAGGTGGCGAGTGGCTCGCGACGCTCGCGATCCTCGCCTGCGCGGGCGTGATGTCCACCGCCAGCGTCGAGGCCCTGCGCGCCGTGGGGATCGCACTGCTCGGCGGTTATACGCTGCGCCTCGCGTGGCGATACGCACGCCCATCAGGCTCCGCAACGACCACGCCCCTTCAAGCCACCGGAGACACACTCCCATGAAAACCAGCCGCTTCGCGCTCCTCTCGCTTGCCACGCTCGCTTGCGCCGCGGGGCTGCACGCTGCGGAGCCGCGCGCCCGTGACCTGGGCGTACCCTTCGAAGGCACGCCCGGCGCCCTGAACGCCATCACCGATGTGAAGGGCGTCGAGGTAGGGCACAGCACGATCATTTCCGCCGAAGGCGTCACGCCCGCGGTGCGCACGGGCGTGACCGCTGTGCTGCCGCGCGGCAAGCGTCCACCCACTGAGGCCGTGTTCGCGGGCTGGTTCAGCCAGAACGGCAACGGCGAAATGACCGGCACGACCTGGCTTGCGGAATCCGGCCTGCTGTACGGCCCGGTGATGATCACGAACACCCACAGCGTGGGCGTGGTGCGCGATGCGGTCATCGCCTGGGGGGGCAAGCACTACACATTCGACACCGACGACTGGTGGTCACTGCCGGTCGTGGCCGAGACCTGGGACGGCTGGCTGAACGACATCAACGGCTTCCACGTGAAGCCCGAGCATGCCTTCGCGGCGCTGGATATCGCGCGCAGCGGCCCGGTGACCGAGGGCAACGTGGGCGGTGGCACCGGCATGATCTGCTACGAGTTCAAGTGCGGGATCGGCACGGCCTCGCGCGTGGTCGAGGACGAGGGCAAGCGCTACACGCTGGGCGTCTTGTTGCAGGCGAATTTCGGGCGCCGTTCGGAGTTGCTGGTCGCAGGTGTGCCCGTTGGCAAAGAGGTGCCCGAACAGCCCGCGTATGCCGCACTCGCCAGCAAGCGGGAGGATCGGGATCTGGGGTCCGTCATCGTGATCGTGGCGACGGACGCGCCCTTGCTGCCGCACCAGCTCGACCGCATCGCGCGGCGCGTGACGATGGGTATTGCCCGCTCAGGTGCCGTCGCAGGCAATGGCTCTGGCGATATCTTCCTCGCCTTCTCCACCGCGAATCACGAGGCGAGTGCCGCCACGGGCCTGCCGGCGCTGCAGATGCTGCCGAACGAGCGGATAACGCCATTCTTCACGGCAACGGTGCAGGCCGTGGACGAGGCGGTGATGAACGCACTGGTGGCGGCGCGTACCACCACGGGATTCGAGGGGAACACCGCGATCGCGCTGCCGCACGCAAAACTGCGCGCCGCGCTCGCGAAGTACAACCGACTCAAAGCGCCGTAACAGGCCGGCGTGTCAATTCCCGGAGCGGGCGATTGCCGCCGCCGACTGCGCCGATACACTGCCCCACTCACCGAGGAGTACCGCTCATGACGCTTTCCCTGAAGGATCCCGGCCTGCTGCGCAGCCAGGCCTATGTCGACGGACAATGGATCGACGCCGACTCCGGCTCCACGCTGGATGTGATCAACCCCGCCACCGGCGCCGTGGTTGCCGTGGCAGCGCGCTGCGGACAAGCCGAAACGCGCCGGGCCATCGCCGCGGCCGAGCGGGCACAAAAAGACTGGGCCGCCCGTACCGCCAAAGAGCGCGCCGTGCTGCTGCGCCGGCTCTATGAACTGATGATGGCCAACCAGGAGGACCTGGCCCAGATTCTCACCGCCGAACAGGGCAAGCCGCTCGCCGAGGCGCGCGGTGAAATCGCCTACAGCGCGAACTTCATCGACTGGTTCGCCGAAGAAGCCAAGCGCGTCTACGGCGACACCATCCCCTCGCACGGCAAGGACAAGCGCATCGTCGTGATCAAGCAGCCGGTTGGCGTGGTGGGCTGCATCACGCCCTGGAACTTCCCCAGTGCAATGCTCGGGCGCAAGATCGCCCCGGCACTGGCCGCCGGCTGCACCGTGGTCTGCAAGCCGGCCAACAACACGCCTCTCTCAGCGTTTGCGATTGCGGTGCTGGCCGAGCGGGCGGGCTTCCCCGCCGGCGTGATCAACATGGTCTGCGGCGTGACGCAGGAAATCGGCGACGAACTGTGCTTCAACCCCGCCGTGCGCAAAGTGACCTTTACCGGCTCCACACCCGTGGGCAAGCAGCTCATGGCCAAGTGCGCGCAGACGGTCAAGCGCACCTCGATGGAACTCGGCGGCAACGCACCGTTCATCGTTTTCGACGACGCCGATCTCGATGCAGCTGTGGTAGGCGCCATCGCCTCTAAATACCGCAATGCGGGCCAGACCTGCGTCTGCGCCAACCGCCTTCTCGTGCAGGATGGGGTCTATGACGCCTTCCTCGCGAAACTCCAGCAGGCCGTCAAGCAGTTCCGTCTGGGCGATGGCGCCGAGGCGGGCATCAACATGGGGCCGCTGATCGACGAAAAAGCCGCCAACGAGGTGCTTTCCTTCGTGGAAGACGCCGTGGCGAAAGGTGCCACCGTACTTACCGGCGGCCGGCGCAGCGCGGCGGGAACCTGCTTTGTGGAGCCCACCATCCTCACCGATGTCACCATCGAGATGCGCGTCTTCAACGAGGAGATCTTCGGGCCCGTGGCGCCGGTGTTCCGCTTTTCAACGGAGGCCGAGGCCATCGCGCTCGCCAACGACACGCCCTTCGGCCTCGCGGCCTACTTCTACTCGCGTGACATCGGCCGCGTCTGGCGCGTGGCCGAGGGCCTCGAGTACGGAATTGTAGGGATCAACGAGGGCATCATTTCCACCGAGGTCGCTCCCTTCGGCGGCATGAAAGAGTCCGGCAACGGCCGCGAGGGCTCCAAGTACGGCATCGAGGATTACCTCGAGATCAAGTACATGTGCCTGGGGGGCATCGATCGCTGAGCGGCGGCGGGCGCTGTTCGTTCGCGCCGCCCCCGCGTCTCAGCAATCCCGATAATCCGGCGCGCGCTTCGCAACCCGCGCGCTGATCGCCTCCTGATGGTCGGCAGTCTGCGAGGTGAGGATCTGCTGGCGATCTTCCATCGCCATCGCCGCGTCCATCGAGGGCGCATCGATGGCGAAATTGATCGCGTCCTTGGTGAGCCGCAGCCCGAGCGGGGTGGTGGCGAGCATCTCGTCCACATAAAGCTGCGCGGCGGATTCAAGCGCCTCATCAGGCACCACGGCTGACACCAGATTCACGCGCAGGGCCCGCTCGGCATCGATGAATCGTCCGGTGAGCAGCAGCTCCGAGGCCACCGAGGTGCCCACCAGGCGCGGCAGGAAATAACTCGAGCCCATGTCGCAGCCCGTCAACCCGATCTTGATGAAAGCCGCGTTCATGCGCGCGCTCTGCCCCGCGATGCGGATGTCTGACGACAGGGCAAGCGAGAAGCCGCCACCGCAAGCAGCGCCCTGCACCAGGCTTATCACCGGCTGCGGACAACGGCGCATGGCCTTCATGATGTCGCGGATGCGCGTCTGGATATCGAGCGCCGCACGGATCGAGCGCTCGCCCTCCACGCCCGCGTATTCCTCGAGATCAAGACCCGCGCAGAACGCGCGGCCAGCAGCGCGCAGCACCACCACGCGCACCGCATATTCGCGGTAGAGCCCGTGGAAGTAATCGCTCAACTCCTGCACCAGCTGGCTGTTCATCGCGTTCAGCTTGTGCGGACGGTTCAAGCTGACCCAGTCGACGGCGCCACGGCGCTCGACCAGCAGGGTTTCGAAGCGGCTGATATCCATGCGGCGGTTACTCCCGCTCAGGTGGTGAATACGGGCGCGAAGCCGTCATGGGTGGCACGCACCCGGCACATATGCTGCCCGCCGAAATGCGCCGGCACCAGCAGCGCATCAAGCGCGGCGGCGCGCTCCAGCACCGCGCGACGGGTGGCGCGCGCTTGCGCCGGATCCTCGCAAAAAATGCTGTTCCACTCCGGGTGGTAGACCTGCACCGGGTGGTGAAGCACATCGCCGACAAAAAGCGCGTGTTCGCCGAGCGACTCGACGTGCATCAGCACATGCCCGGGCGTATGACCCGGAGCGCCATCGAGCACGATGCCATCGGCCACCACGTGGCCGGGTCTCACCAGCTCGGCGCGGCCCGCCGCGATCACCGGGGCCACGCTGTCCTCGTAGACGCATGCATTCACCGCGCGCCCCACCTGCTGCGGGAAACGCGCCGCGTTGGCGGGGTTCCAGAAGTCCTCGTCAATGGCCGGAAGCAGGTAGCGCGCATGCGGGAATGCTGGCTGCCACAGGCCGTCACGCAGCGTCGTGTTCCAGCCCACATGATCGATGTGCAGATGCGAGCAGACCACCACATCGATGTCATCGGGCGCAAAACCCGCGCGCTGGAGGTTGCCGAGAAAATCGGTGTCGAGGTTACCGAACACCGGAATACCCGGGCGTTGCTTGTGATTGCCCGCGCCGGTGTCGAACAGAATGCGAAGCCCTCCGGCCTCCAGCACCCAGCTCTGCAGAAAAGCAAAGAGCTTGTGCTCAGCAAGATCGTAGTAACCGGGCGAAAATTCTGCCGCGTAGGGCGCGAAGGCCTCCGGCGTGCAGCCGGCGAGTAAGCCTTCGGGCGGCGCGAAATTACCGCGCCATTCCTCGACGCGATGGACGCGCACCGCGCCGATGTCGAAACGATCCACGATGATCCTCCCTCAGTCCCGGACGATAGCGTCCAACAGCGCACGGGCGCCCTCGTGAATGCCACTGGCACCGGCCTCGATGCGTGCACGCTCGCGCAGACCCGCATCACCTGCAAGCAGCACCGCAACGCGACGGCGCAACGCAGACATGACGGCCGATTCGAGCTCCGCGGCAATGCGCCCGCGGCGTCGCGTCGCCAGCAAGCCCGAGGCCTCCAGCGCTGCGTGGCGCGCCGCAATCGCTGCCCACACTCCCTCCACGCCCTCGCCGCGCGTGGCCACGGTCTCGATTACCGGAATTTCCGCACCGCCCGGGCGCGCGGCAATGGCGCCCTCGATGTCCCGGCGCGTCTGCGCCACGCCATCGCGGTCAGCCTTGTTGATCACGAAAATGTCGGCCACTTCCATCAGGCCCGCCTTGTTGGCCTGGATCTCGTCTCCCCAGCCGGGGTTAAGCACCACCACCACGAGATCGGCGCGGCCGGATATCTCGACCTCGACCTGCCCGATGCCAACGGTCTCCAGCAATATCCACGGCCAGCCGCAGGCCTCGAGCACGCGAGCGCCAAGCGAGGTGGCTTGCGCCAGACCTCCCTGCTGCCCGCGCGAGGCGAGCGAACGGATGAATACCCCCTCGTCGACCGCGGCGTGGTGCATGCGCACCCGGTCGCCGAGGATCGCGCCACCGGTGAGCGGCGAGGAAGGGTCGATGGCGAGCACCGCCACGGGCTGGGACTCGCGACGCGCGCAGCCGAGCAAGGCCGCCGTAAGCGTCGATTTGCCGGCGCCAGGCGCGCCGGTAATGCCGATGGTGCGCGCGCGTGGTGCGGCGCTCGCGGCGCAGAGTGAATCAAGCGCTGCGGCGTCTTCGCCACCGGCCTCGGCCACGCTCAGCAGGCGCGCCAACGCACCACGCTCGCCCCCGCGGGCACGATCAAAGAGGACGTGAAGCGGGGTGCCGGTGCTCACCTGAACCCTGCGGTGCCGCTCAGGCGGCCTGCCAGCCCGTCAGACGCCGGGCGGCCTCGACGATCTCGGGCAATTGCGAGCCGGGCGGGAATACCTCGACGCCCTTTTCCTCCAAGCGCTTCTTGGCCCAGGGCGGCACCACGCCACCGCAAAAGATCGGGACTTCCGGGCGTGCCGCGCGAATGGCGGCGATCGCGCGCTCGGCGACCTCCACGTGACCGCCGATGTTGAGGCCCACCAGGTCGACGTCCTCGTCGATGGCCGCACGCACCACTTCGTCGGCGGTGACCATGCCCACCATGATCACTTCGAAACCGGCATCACGCAGCGCACGCGCCACGATGGTCGGACCACGCCAGTGACCGTCGAGTCCGGTCTTGGCCATCAGGATACGCTTGGGTGCTGAAGTCATGGGCATGCTCAGGTCTGAATGGGAGTGTTCCAGTCGCCGAAAACGTCACGCCAGACGTCGCCGACCTCACCCAGCGTGACGTCGGCATCGAGCGCTTCCATCATCGCGGGCATGATGTTCTCGCTGCCCCGGCAGACACGCTCGAGTTCGCGCAGTGCATCGCCCGCGCGGCGTTCACCGCGGGTACGCCGCACCTCCTCCAGACGCGCGAGCGCCACCTCGAAGGCGTCATCGACGCCCATGAAACCGTCGACGGCGTAAGGCGAGATGTCCTCGCGGAAGTCGGTGACACCCACCACCACGCGCTCGCCGCTGTCCTGTGCCATGAACTCGGCGTGCTGGTTCTCCGCCGCACGGGCATGCAGCCAGCCCGAGTCCAGCGTGGCGAGAAAACCGCCCTGCTGCTCGATTTCCTCGAAGAACTGCCACGCGCGCTCCACCAGCTGGGCGGTGAGCGTCTCGACGTAGTAGGAACCGCCCAGCGGGTCGGTGACGGCGCAGAGGTTGGTTTCGTTCTGCAGCACCTGCTGGATCCGCACGGACATCTGGTGGGCATGCTCCGAGGGAATCGAGAGCGCCTCGTCATAGCCCGAGACACCCAGCGACTGCACGCCGCCCAGCACACCGGCAAGCGCCATCAGCGTGCCGCGGACGATGTTGTTCAGGGGTTGTTGCCAGGTCATCATCGAGCCGGCCGTCACGCAGTGGATGCGCAGATTCGCGACCTTCGGGTTGGTGATGCCGTAGCGACGCTCGAGGAGTTGCGTCCACATGAGCCGCGCCGCGCGCAGCTTGCAGGCCTCCTCGATGATGTCCATCGACATGCGGAAGCTGACGCCCCCGCAGCCGCGCGCGGCTTCCTCCATCGGCATGCTGCCGCGGCGCTTGATCTCGTCGAGGTACTCAACCGCGTTGGCGAACAGCGCGCCCAGCTCCTGGTAGGCATTCAGGCCGCTGTCGGCGCCGTTGTAGCCGGCGATCGACACCGGCACCCAGCGCGGCAGGTGCTTCGAGCAGAACTCCATGATATCGGCGTTGAAGCGCAGCCCCGCGGGTGTGGGGATCTGCTGCTTGGTGACGCAACCAAGGTAGGTGAGGAAGAAATCGCTCTGGCCCGTGCCAGCGAGCGTGCGCAGGTCGATGCCGCGGCGCTTGGCGACGGTCCAGTAGCCGGCGAGCGCAAAGGGCGCGTGCTGCACCACCGCGCCGCCGGCGTGGCCGTAGGTGCTCTCGATGGGCAGGCCATCCATGCAGATCGCTATATCACGCACGCTCTGCATCACCGCTCCGGTGAGGCCCACGTCCTCGCGGCGGGCGAGCACATCCGGATGGTCTACGTTGTAGCAGTGGTCTCCGGTGTTGCGATCGTGTTCCATCAGGAAGCCCGTCTCGCCGTTGGCGAGCAGGAACTTGATGCGCGCGTTCTCGTCCTCGGGCTTGCCGAAACCGGACAGCTGAAAGATGCGCCAGGCCTTGGTGCGGTAGCCCGTGGGGTAGGCGCCACGGTGGAACGGGGCCGCCCCCGGGGATGCGTCCATGACGCGGCGATGTTCCGCCGGGATGTCCTCGGCGGAGTAAAAGGACTTCAGCGGGATGCCGGAGACGCTGTTCCAGCGCTGCGGCCGGGAGTCGTGGTTCATCGGGCAATGACCTGTATGGGAGGGCGACATCGGCCCGGAAGACCCGAAGGCGGTCGAGGGGCCAAAAACGTCTGGTTGACGAAGAGTAAAAAATAGTTACCCTTGAGTCCAGAAAAATTCACTGGCGTCAGGCCCGGGTGGCTGAGCGCCAACATGTTTGCACTCCCGGAGGCCTCAGCATGAGCGCGCCAGTCAGCAGTGTGGGTCTGACCACCACCGAGCGAGTGATCCTGGGCCGTCGCGTAGCCGAGGCCCTCCCCGAGGAAGTCGAGCGTCTGGGAGCCTCCCGCGTATTTCTTCTCTGCAGCCGCTCGCTGAACCGCAACACCGATGAAATCGAGCAGGTGCGCCGCGCCCTCGGCAGCAAGCTTGTGGGCGTCTACGACGGCATGCCGCCGCATGCACCACGCTCCGCGGTGCTCGAGGCCGCTGCGCAGGCACGGGCTGCGGGCTGCGATCTCATCGTCGGCATCGGCGGTGGCTCGATCATCGACGCCGGCAAGATCGTGGCGATGTGCCTGGAGCACGATCTGCGCGAGCCCGACGACATGGAGCCCTTCCACGTCTATGTGAACGAGCAGGGGCAGGTCATCAAACCCTCCTTCCGCGGCCCGAAAATCCGTGTGATCAACGTGCCCACCACGCTCTCGGGGGGTGAGTTCAACGCGCTTTCGGGCGCCACCGACGAGAAGATCAAGCACAAGCAGGGCTACGAGCACGCCATGATGGCCCCCGTCAGCGTGATCCTCGACCCCGCGCTCGGGCTGCACACACCCGAATGGCTGTGGCTCTCCACCGGCGTGCGCTCGGTGGACCACGCGCTGGAAACCCTGGGCTCCTTCGAATCCAACGATTTCTGCGATGGCATGGCCGAGTGCGCGTTGCGGCTGCTCGCCGAGGGCATGCCCCGCGTCAAGGCCAACCCGCACGATCTCGAAGCGCGCCTCAAGTGCCAGATCGGCGTGTGGCAATCGATGATCCCGATCATCGGCGGCACCCCCATGGGCGCGAGCCACGCCATAGGCCACATCCTGGGTGGCACCTGCGACGTGCCGCACGGCTACTGCTCCTGCGTGATGGCTCCCTGGGTGCTTGCCTTCAACGAACCCGTGAACGGCGAGCGCCAGAAACGCATCAGCGCGGCCTTCGGTCAGCCGGGCAAGCGCGCCAGCGATGTGGTGGATGCCTTCATCCGCGGGCTGGGCATGCCGAGGCGGCTCTCCGAGGTGGGCGTGGGCGAGGATCGCCTGCAACAGGTGGCCGAGTACACCATGATGGACCTCTGGGCCCGCACCAACCCGCGCACCATTGCCGGCCCCGACGATGTGATGCAGATTTTGCGTCTGGCGGCCTGAACAGGCATATCCCGTGAACGTAGAGCAAAAAACCCTCAGGACGGAAGTCGCCGACTACAAGCGCCGGCGCATCTGTGAGGAAGCGAGCCATCTGATCTACGCGCTGGGCTACGAGAGCACCACGCTAGATGCGGTGGCCGAGCGTCTGAAGATCACCAAACCGGTGATCTACAGCTATTACCGCAACAAGGGCGAGATCCTCTTCGAGATCTGCCAGATGGGCATCAGCCTGTCGCTCGAGGCGCTGCGCGAAGCGCTGGCGAGCGGCGGCACGGCGCGCGAGCGGCTGCGGATGGTGGTCGATCGCGTGGCGCGTATCGTGCTCGACAACCAGCAGTACATCGTGATCTACGAGCGCGAGGAAAAAAACCTCGAGTCCGCCGACGCCCGACGCATCCGCGAGCAACGCCTGCGCTTTGACCGCGAACTCTCGCAACTGCTCGCTGAAGGCCAGGAAAAGGGCGAATTCGCGATCGATGACATCCCGCTTACCGCCACCACGATCGGCGGCATGCTGAGCTGGGTGAGTTTCTGGTACTCACCGGGTGGCAAACGTCCGGCGAGCGAGATCATCGCGCACATCATTCACTGCGTGGACAAAATCGTGACGCCCGTCGAGTCCAAGGCATGATCGCGACCTCAGACCCCCGCATACCGGCGGCCGAGCGCTGCGTGGTCAGGTACCTCCTCGACCGGCTGGCGAACGAGCGCGGCAGCGACACCTACGCGGTCTTCGAGAACGGCGAGACCTGGAGCTTTGCGCAAACGCGCGAACGGGTTATCGCGGTGGCCGCGGGGCTCGCGAAACTCGGTGTCAGGCAAGACGACCACGTGGCCGTGTGGCTGTCGAACGGCCGTGAGGGGCTGCTCACCTTCCTCGCCATCAATTACCTCGGTGCGGTCTTCGTACCCTTCAACACCGCCTACAAGGGCCGCATCCTCGAGCATGTCGTGGAGAACTCCGACGCCGTGCTGATCGTGGCGCACGCACAGCTCGTGCCGCTGCTGGACGAGATCGCACCGGCGCGGCTCGCCACGGTGGTTGCCGTGGGCGCCGGGGCCGGTTCTACCACGCTCGCCAATGTGGCCTTCGAGAGCCTGCACGGAAGCGAACAGGAGCTTCCCGCCCTGCAGCGTCCTATCCGGCCCTGGGACACGCAATCGATCATCTACACCTCGGGCACCACCGGACCCTCCAAGGGCGTGCTGTCCTCGTACCTGCACATCTTCACCAACGCCGGACCCGAGACCTGGCACTTCGTGACCGGCGAAGACCGCTTCCTCGTGAACATGCCGCTGTTCCACATCGGCGGCATGGGCGTGACCTATGTGATGTTCGCGCGCGGCGGCTCGGTGG
>CAJADV010000590.1 GCA_903938575.1 uncultured Gammaproteobacteria bacterium | reverse complement strand
CGGGAGGAAACCGCGCGTCACCACGCGGCAGAGAAGCTGAGGGAGCGGCTGCTCGTCGAGGGCGAAAAAGCGCTCGAGGCCATCACCGCCACGCCGGAGCAACGGGAGCGCGCGCGCGGACTCCTGCTCGACGCATCGAGCGCTGCGCCGACGTCACGCAGCACGCCCGCGCGGCGGGAGCTATACCGGCTGTCCCTCGAGATCCTCGCCGGGCACTGAATCAGGATCAGGCACTCGCAAACGCTGGTGGGCCGCCACCGGCAGGCGCTGACGCAACTCCGTGAGAGTTGAATGATCCGGTTCTGCCACCAGCACGGCCTCGCCCGTAGCCGCGCTCGCCAGCACGCGCCCCCAGGGATCGATGATCACGGAACCGCCATAACACTCGCGGGTGGGCGTCTGGCGTCCACCCTGATTGGGTGCAATCACCCAGCACTGGTTCTCGATGGCCCGGGCGCGCAGCAGCACATGCCAATGCGCCTCGCCCGTCACCCGCGTGAAGGCCGAGGGCAATGCGAGCAGGCTCATGCCGCGCTGGAATTGCACGCGGAACATCTCGGGAAAACGCAGGTCGTAGCAGACGCCGAGACCAAGCACGCCAAAAGGCGTCGGCACCGTCACGATGTGCTCGCCGGGCGAGATGCGCGCCGACTCGCGGTAGTTCTGGTGGGCGTCGGGAAGATCGACGTCGAACAGATGCATCTTGTCGTAGCGCGCACACTCGGTGCCGTCGGGGCCGAACAGCAGGCAGGCCGCCCGTGGCCGCCCGCCTGTATCTCCGAGGGGGATGGTGCCGCCCACCAGCCAGATGTGGTGCGACTTCGCCAGACCGGCAAGGAACCGGCGCAGCGGCCCTTCGGACGTGGACTCGGCAGCGCCCATCGCGAGCGTGCGCGCCGGGTCTGCACAGGCAAACGCCTCGGGCAGCACCACCAGCCCCGCGCCGCGCTCGGCGGCGACCGCCACCAGCCGCTCCACGGCTCGCAAATTGGACTCGAGGTCCACCGTGCTTGTCAGCT
Organism: uncultured Gammaproteobacteria bacterium; assembly: GCA_903938575.1. Lineage (GTDB taxonomy): Bacteria > Pseudomonadota > Gammaproteobacteria > Pseudomonadales > UBA5518 > UBA5518. The sequence goes on along the minus strand of CAJADV010000590.1, from coordinate 19,202 downwards.
GTACGGCTGCTATTGCGGTGCCACTCATGGTGATGGCCCCTCGGTGGAGGGAACGGTGACCGCCGGCGCTTCGGGGGCGGCAGTTGCGGATGTGGCCTTGGCGCCGGCCTTGGGGGGCGAGGTGGCGGGGCCTGCGTCGAAAACTTTGACGAGCTCGAGCTTCGGCTCGTCCAACGGGCCCGTCACCTTGTACCCGGCGCTCGAGAACCTGCCCAGCTGATCCTCGAAGATGCGACTCGCGAGATAGGCACCGGCCACGGCTGGCAGGCCACCGGCCAGCCCGGCCACCCAGGGGAGATTGCTGCCTAGAGGCAAGGAAACCACAAGATCCGCATCGATGAGATTGCGGCGCAGGTCGCTCTCGCCGCTCAGCCTCATGCGTGCCGTGGGTCCGCGCAGATCCATCGGCTCGCTGGTGCGCGCAAGACCGTCGGCGATGTTGATCGCGGCCTCGAAACGGTCGAAAGACAGTCCGCTCTGGTAGAGATCCTTGAAATCGAGTTTGAGTCGCCGTAACAGCTCATCGAAGCGCAGCACGCCGAAGGCCCGCATCAGCGGATTGTTGCCGCCGCCACGCAAGAGGCTGCCGTTGCTGAACTCGAAGTCGAGGAGCCCCGTGGCGTCGGCCATGCGCAGCGCGAGCGGGTTACCCGGCCAGCTGAGTGACACCTCGGCACGGCCGTCACGCCCCTCGAGCACGGGTCCATAGCCCCAGTTACGGAAGAAATCGCCGGGGCTGTCAAAGCGCAACCCCATTGCCAGCTCCGTGCGCGGCTTGCCGGCGATCCAACGCAATCGCAGATCCGCGCCCGGTGTGTCGGCGATACCACCGAGCGTCATGCCGGGCATGGTGGCGGTGGCGCCGCTAAGCGCGAGCGCGTCGGTCTCCGAGGCAATGCGAAACTGCCAGCTGCCGAGATCACGCGGGCCGCTGCGGGCAGAGAGGATCTTCACATCAATCGGTGGTACATGCGCCTCGGCAAGCGCGTCCCACGGATCAGGCGTCGGGCCGGGGTCGGTTCCAGCCGAGCCATCCGCTGCTGGCGTCGGCGTCGCATCTGCCTCGACCACCGGCGTGGCAAAGAAAGCTGCCAGCTCGATCCTGTCCAGCGTGAGACCGAAAGGCCGCGCCCGATCGACAGGAATGCGAAACTCGCCCGCCAGCAGGTCGGCCCCGAAAGCAATCACGAAATTCTCGCTATCGCGGCGCGAGCGCAACTCGAGGCCGGCAAGGTCGGGGCGCAGCAGTCGCGCTGAATCGACGCGCAAGCCGTCGATATGGAACCCATCCCCCGCGCCACGGCCGCCCGCGTTCAGGGATACCAGCCGGCTCACCGCGACGATCCAGCCAGCGGCATCGGCGGACGCGACATGACCTCTGAGGCCGACGCCGCGGCCACCGGCCTCGGGGGCAGCTCCCTCGCCGAGAACGATTTCGCCCGCCGTGGCGCCATCGGCAGGACGCAGCAGCGACAGCGCGCCAAGACCCTCGATGCGAGCATCAATGCGCGTCCCCTGCTCGCCCGGCTCCCAGCGGATATCGAGCGGCCAGGCAGCGGCGAGGTCCTTCGCGAGTGGAAGCGGCGCCGTGCTCCCCACACCCTGCAGACTGCTGGCGATATGGGTGGCGAAACCGTGGTCGCGTTGTTCAAGACGGACTGTGAAAGGCGTTTCGCCCGCAAGCAGACCACCGGATGACAGGCCGAGCCAACGCTCCACATCCGGCACGGCAGCGGAGCCTGCGGCATCGATCTGCAACCGGTCGACGGCGCCCTCCCGTGGTCCGAGGTGAGCGGTGAACGGGCGATCCCACAAGCTGCCGCTCAGAGCCTCACTGCGAAGACCCCCGCGCAGCGAGTAATCGAGTGGCCCGGCAATCTGGGCCAGCCGAAGCCCCAGGCTGCCCAGCTGAAGAGTGCCGCCATTGATTGCTGCATGGACGTCGATCCTGGCCGTGGCATCGATCGGCTTGCCGAGCGGCAGGTCGAGATCGAGATCCACTGCCGTCTCGCCGCTGCCGCGCCAGTCACGCAGCGCACCGCGGGTTATGCGGGCGAGTGGCGATGCGTTCACCAGTTGCAGCACCTGCCCCAGATCCGCATCCACGTGCCCCCTGACGCCAAGCCGTTTCTGACCGTCCGCGAGACTCACTTCGACCAGCGCATCGCGCAGTCGCGCACCCAGCACCTCGCCCGCATCAGCCCACACACGAGTCCGTTTGTCATCGATCTGCACCCGCGCATGCGCCCCGGACACCGGCGGCCAGTCGGGGTGGTAGTCGATGGTGGCATCACTAACCTCGAGGGCAAGTTGCGACGTGGTGGCGCGACTGCCGTCGGGCCGACCGAAAGCAGTGCGAAAGGCGAAACTGCCCACCTCCACACGCCCTTGCCTGATCGCCTGCTGCAGCCAGTGGCGCAGCCCGCGGTCCAGCGTGTAGGGCACGAGACTCTCGTGAAGGGAGGCATCGGCGTTACGCACGCTGGCGGCCAGCGTGAACTCATCCTCGAGTGTGGGATCGCGGTTCAGCCGCAGCCCGAAACGGGCGCTGTAAGGGGTTTCTCCCTGATGCAACTGAAGGAGCTCGCTGCCCACGGAAAGGCCACTTTCATCACGCGTCCAGGTGACGCGCCCGCGGGCGGCAGATACATCGAGATCCTCGTGATAAAGACGCGGAAACTCGAGGGTGATCGCCCGGGTGTCGAGGTCCACAAACCCGCCTGCCGGCCCGAAATCGACATAGCCGCGGGCATTGCGCAAACCGGGGGCGCTGCGCCATGGCGAGGCCGAGACATCCTCCAACCGCGCCCGTAGCCGGAAGCCGGCAGGCTTCCCCTGCTGGCGGTCGATATCGAGATGGACATCGGCAAGCCCGCCGTAGGGCGACAGATCGGCCAGTGCATCCCCGAACGGGCCCTGCAGCAGGCCCGCGCCCATGACAATGCCGGACAAGGCCCCCACGTCGAGATAGTCGGCCGCCCCGGCATAATGCGCCCCGCCGGACAGCGTGCTGCGCTCCAGCCGCACGTGTCCAAGATCGATGTCCTGCCCGTACCAGCTGCCCCGCAGATGGTCCAGCCACACTGTTGTGGTGTCGCCCTCACGCCGCAGCGCAAAACGGGTATCAAGGTCGCGCAGCGGCTCAAGGCTGCGCCCCGAGGGCAGCGGCTCGAGCGCGATGGCAGAAGCACGCAGATCGCCCTGCAAGGACATGCTGCCGTCGGCCTTCAGCGAAGCCCACAGTTCGCCGCTCAACTCGGCGCGGGGCAGGCGCATTGCTGCTCCCGCCAGGGGCTGCAACCGGGCGAGGCGCGCATCCCGGAACCGCAGCCAGGCGTTCGCCTCGAAGTCACCGCGCTTGCGGGGGTCGCCATCGGTCTCGACCAGCAGATCGAGACTGCCGCCGGTGGCGTCATCCCTGAACCGTGCATCAAGCCGCCGCAGACGCCGGAAGTTCTGCATGTGGATCGAGGCGTCCTGGGTCTCTATCGCGGCACCATGCGCCGGGCTCAGCACGAGGCGCGAGCGCTCCAGGGAGATGTCCTCGATGGCGAGGAAGAAGTCGAGAATGGCATCGCGATTGGCGGGCGCGCGTGCGGCACCAATGCCCGCGAGATGCCAGTGTCCTGCACCGTCCTCACGGAAACCAAGCTGCACATCGGAGGCCGCTATGCTGCGGATACGCGGGGCGCGGGCAAGGAGCGAGCGCACGATATCGATCCGCAGGTCAGATCGGCTCGAGGACAATATGGTGATCGCCGGCTCCTCCCGCGCGTAGAGCCTGAGGCCCTCGACATGGAAGGTGGGCGCGAGTGCGGTCCACTCCGCGCGCAGGCCGGCAACCTCGATGCCGAAGGGCAGCCGCGCGGTGGCACGCGCGACCAGCTCGCCGCGATACTCATCCAGATAGGGAAAATAATACTGCCCGAGACTCACCAGCGCGGCGCACAGAACCACCGTGGCCGCGGCGAGATACCACAGCCAGCGCGCGACCCCCCTGAACACGCGCTTCATGTGTTCATCGCCCTACAGCAAAACCACGTCGTACTGCTCCTGCGTGTAGATCCCCTCGACACGGAACCGGACCGTCTTGCCGATCTGCTCCTCGAGATCCGCCACGTTGGCCGACTCCTCGTCGAGCAGCCGGTCGACCACCGACTGCGACGCCAGCACCAGCAGCGTGTCGTTGTCGTAGGAGCGCGCGTCGCGCAGTATCTCCCGGAAAATCTCGTAGCAGATGGTCTCGGCGGACTTCACGGTGCCGCGGCCCTGGCAGGTCGCGCAGGTCTCGCAGAGCGTGCGCTCGAGACTCTCGCGGGTGCGCTTGCGCGTCATCTGCACGAGCCCCAGGTCGGAAACAGGACTGATAGCCGTTCGCGCATGATCGCGCTCCAGCGCACGCTCGAGATTGCGCAGCACCTGCCGGCGGTGCTCGGGGTCTTTCATATCGATGAAATCGATGATGATGATGCCGCCGAGATTGCGCACCCGGAGCTGGCGGGCGAGCGCGGAGGCTGCCTCGAGGTTGGTCTTGAGTACGGTCTCCTCGAGGTTGCGGGTGCCCACGAAGGCACCGGTGTTCACATCGATGGTGGTCATCGCTTCGGTCTGGTCGATGATCAGGTAGCCACCGGATTTGAGCTGCACGCGCTTGCCCAGCGCCTTCTCGATCTCGTCCTCGACACCGTAGAGATCGAACAGCGGGCGGTCGCCAGCGTAGTGTTCGATGCGCCCTGCTATTTCGGGCACGAACTGGGTCGCAAAGCCGAGCAGGCTCTCGCAGACCTCCTTCGAGTCGACGCGTATTTTCTCGAGTCCCCCGAGGGCCTGATCACGCAGCGTCCGCAGGGCGAGCGGCAGATCCTCGTAGACCAGCGCAGGCGTGCTGGCATGCCGCGCGGAATCCGCCACGGCCTCCCAGAGCTTCAGCAGAATCCGCACATCACTCTCGATGCTCTCGCCGGAAACACCCTCGGCGGCCGTGCGCACGATGAAGCCTCCAGCCCCCGGCAGGCCAAGCCCTGCCTGCGCCGCCTCGACGAGTCCGCGCAGACGGTCTCGCTCGCCCTCACTCTCGATGCGCTGCGAGATGCCGATATGGCGGGTGTACGGCATGTAGACCAGATAACGCGACGACAGGGAGAGATGCGTGCTGAGCCGCGCACCCTTGCTGCCGAGCGGATCCTTCACCACCTGCACCACCACCGACTGGCCCTCCGTGGCCATCGTGCGGATTTCCCGCTCGGTCTCGGTGCGCTGCTCGATGCCGTTCGCGTCAAGCGTCACGAGATCGCTCGCGTGCAGGAAGCTCGCACGCTCGAGCCCGATATCGACGAATGCAGCCTGCATCCCGGGGAGCACCCGCATGATCTTGCCGCGGTAGATGTTACCGACCAGCCCCTTGTGTGAGCGACGTTCCACCCACACTTCCTGCAGCACGCCGCTCTCGACCAGTGCGACACGGGTCTGGACGGGAGTGGCGTTGATCAGGATCTCGTCAGTCATGGCGCCTCGTGTAGTCGCGTTGCCAGCCAAGGACGCCGAATTCGCCGAGCAATGCCGCCGTCTCGAACAGCGGCAAACCGACCACGCCCGTGTAACTGCCCTCGATGCGCTCGATGAATGCCGCAGCAAGGCCCTGTATCGCATACCCGCCGGCCTTGCCGGAGGGCTCGCCGCTCGCCCAGTAAGCCTCGACTTCCGCGGCTTCGAGATGACGCAGAACCACCCGGGTCCGCGACACGACAACGCGCTCGCGGCTGCCGTCGTTGACGGCTACCGCACTCACCACGAGGTGTGCCCGCCCGGAGAGCGCACCGAGCATCGCGAGCGCATCGGCGCGGGAGCCCGGCTTGCCAAGGGCGCGGGCATCGAGCAGCACCTCGGTGTCGGCGCCCAGAACCGGCCGCAGGTCTCCCGGGCTGCGCAGGCCGAGGCCGGCGAGCGCCTTGTCGCGAGCCACCCGCAGCACATAGTCCTCGCCAGCTTCGTCCTCGGTCTGGATCTCCGCTATATCGACCGGCAGCACCGTAAAGCGGTAACCGAGCTGGAGGAGCAGCTCGCGGCGGCGAGGGGACGCCGAGGCAAGGTGGAAATCGGGTTCAGGCAGCGCCATCCCAGGCCTCCAAGCGTCTGCGCGAACCGACCTGCATACTGACCACCGGCCAGCAAAAGGCGGCGGTGAGGCTGCCCATGAGAAATCCGCTCTCCACTCCGGTGTGCCCGGTAAAACCCTGCGCCCAGCGCAGCAGCAGCTGGGCGCAGGCGCTCAGCAGAAAAACCTCGGCCATCTGCTGGGGGAGCGTGTGGTGGAGCATCCGTGCACGCAGCACCAGCGCCGCATAAGCCACCACGGACATCGCGAGCGCGCGTGGCCCCAGCATGCCGCCGCAGATCGCATCGAGCGCCAGACCCAACAGCCACGCGAACCCCATGCCGACCTGCCGCGGTGCGCGCAGGACCCAGTAGACCACCAGCAGGGTGAGCCAGTCCGGCCGGGCGGGTGCTATCCACAGCGGCAACGGGGTGACGGCCAGCAGCAAGGCAGCCACGGCCGCAAACCACAGCGACGCGGGCGTTGCGGCGACACCCCGGCTCATGGCGACACATCCGTGGTCGGCGCCGGTGGTGCGGGCGGCAGCACGAGTTCCGGGCTGGCGGGGCCAGGGTTGATCAGCACCAGGATGTGACGACTGCGATCGAGTTGCGCGCTGGGTCGGGCCGACACCACCGAAAAGGGCTCGCCCGGATCATTGGTCACGGACTCCACCACTCCCACCGGATAACCTCCGGGGAACCGCTGCCCCAGACCCGAACTCACGAGAAGATCACCGGGACGCACGTCCATGGTGGGAGCGACATAGTCGACGTCGAGCCGGTCGATGCGGCCGTTGCCCTCGACCACCACGCGCACGCCATTGCGCACCACCTGGGCCGGGACCGCGTGCGTAGAATCGGTGATCAGAAGGACGCGGCTGCTGGATATACCGGCCTCGATGACCTGCCCGAACAGACCGGAGGCATCGATCACCGCCTGCCCCGCCTGCACACCACTGGAGCTGCCCTTGTCGATCAGCGCGAGCTGCAGGCCGGGGTCGGGCGAGATCCCGATGATCTCCGACACCAGCACGTTCTCTTCAAGGAGCGCGGTGGAATTGAGCAACTCGCGCAGGCGGAGGTTCTCGGCCGACAGTCCGGCAAGGCGCTGCGCGCGGGCCCGGAGCACGAGAGCCTCGGCCCTGAGCGCCCGGTTCTCGGCAACGAGCGTGTCGCGCGAGGCGAATACCTCGCCAAACCAGCCGGCCATCCTGCCCGGGAGCGAACCCAGCCAGTAAAAGGGCGCGGAGGCGTCAGTGAGCATGGCACGTCCCGACCCGAGCAGCCCCAACCGGGAGTCAACCAGCATTAGCAGCGCTGCGGCGAGGACCAGGCCGACCACAGTCGCGCTGATCGAGGCTTCGCTGCGAAATATCGGCTTGATGACGCCACCCCCCTGCGCGGCTGCGGCTGTCCGGGATCACTCCGTGGACAGGAGGTCCAGGCTGTTGCGGTCCATCATCTCGAGGGCCTTGCCGCCCCCACGCGCCACGCAGGTGAGCGGGTCCTCGGCAATGATCACGGGCAATCCGGTCTCCCGCGAGATCAGCCGGTCGATGTCGCGCAGCAGCGCGCCGCCACCGGTCAGCACGATGCCACTTTCAGCGATATCGGAGGCAAGCTCCGGGGGCGACTGCTCGAGCGCACTCTTGACCGCGTGAACGATCAGGTTGAGTGGCTCCTGCAGGGCTTCAAGGATTTCGTCGCTGTTCAGGGTAAAGGAGCGCGGCACGCCTTCTGCCAGGTTGCGGCCGCGGACGTCGATCTCCCGGAGCTCGCCGCCGGCAAGCGCACAACCGATCTCCATCTTGATGCGCTCTGCGGTGGAGTCGCCGATCAGGCTGCCGTAGGTGCGGCGTACGTAAGTGACGATAGACTCGTCAAAGCGGTCGCCGCCAACGCGGACACCCTCGGAATAAACAACGCCATTCAGGGAGATGATGGCAATCTCGGTGGTTCCGCCGCCGATGTCGACCACCATGGAGCCGCTCGCCTCATCGACCGCGAGCCCGGCGCCGATGGCCGCCGCCATGGGCTCCTCGATGAGACGCACATCGCGCGCGCCCGCGCCAAAGGCGGATTCGCGGATAGCACGACGCTCGACCTGCGTGGACTTGCAGGGCACGCAGACCAGCACGCGGGGGCTGGGACGGATAAAGCTGTGCTGGTGCACCTTCGAGATGAAGTGCTGGAGCATCTTCTCGGTGACCTGGAAATCAGCGATCACGCCGTCTTTCAGGGGGCGGATCGCGGTGATGTTGCCGGGGGTGCGGCCGAGCATGCGCTTGGCATCCGTGCCCACCGCCTCGATGGTCTTCTGGCCGTTGTGCACGCGGATGGCAACCACCGAGGGCTCATCGAGCACGATGCCCTGGTCACGCACATAAATCAGCGTGTTGGCCGTACCAAGATCGATCGAGAGGTCGTTGGAGAAAAGGCCGCGGATTCTCTTGAACATACTGCGCCTGAACCTCCGGGGTTGAGCGGCGCGGGCCACTCGATGAAAGCAGGGCAATTTAACAATGCCCCGTGTTTGGGGCAAGGATCGGTTGTGCTAAGTTTACGCTCTATTGCGCCGACAAAGGCGCGTTTTCCAGCCTTCGAACATCGAGCCATGACGATCAGCGAAAACGACCTCGCGCGGGTGGCAGAACTCGCCCGCATCCGCCTCGACCCGGCCACGGTGACCGAGGTCACCCGTCGCATCGGCAACATCCTCGGGATGATCGACCGCATGCAGGCCGTGGACACCAGTGCGGTGACGCCCATGGCTCACCCCCTGGACACCGTGCAGCGACTGCGCCCGGACGAGGTCACCGAGCCCAACCGCCGGGATGACTTCCTCGCCATCGCACCGGTCTCGGAGGCCGGGCTCTACCTCGTCCCCCGCGTCATCGACTAGGCCGCAACAGCGGCCCCACCCGAGGAATTGCCCCGCATGCACGACATTGCCCTGGAGGCCATTGGCAGCGCGCTTGAGCGCCGCGAGTTTTCCTCGGTGGAGATCACCTCGCACCTGCTTGATCGCATCGAGCGCGCCAATGGCACCCTGAACGCCTTCGTCAGCGTCAACCGCGAGGGCGCACTGCGCGCCGCGGCAGCCGCCGACGCGGCACGGGCGAAGGGCGCGAGCGGCCCGCTGCTAGGCGTACCCATCGCGCACAAGGATCTCTTCTGCACCGCAGGCCTGCGCACCACCTGCGGCTCGCGCATGTTGGGCGAGTTCGTGCCGCCTTACGACGCCACCGTGGTCGAGCGCCTGGGCGCTGCCGGCTGCGTGACGCTCGGCAAGACGAACATGGACGAGTTCGCGATGGGCTCGTCAAACGAAACCAGCTACTTCGGCCCGGTGCGCAACCCCTGGGATACCGGCCGTGTGCCGGGCGGCTCCTCGGGCGGTTCGGCCGCCGCGGTGGCAGCGCGCCTCGCACCCGGCGCCACCGCCACCGACACCGGCGGTTCGATACGCCAACCGGCCTCGCTCTGCGGTCTGACCGGACTCAAGGCAACCTACGGACGCATATCGCGCCACGGCATGATCGCCTTCGCCTCCAGCCTCGATCAGGCGGGCCCCATGGCGCGCTCGGCGGCAGACTGCGCACTCATGCTGCAAGTCATGGCAGGCTTCGACACCCGGGATTCCACCTCCCTCGAGGCGCCCGTACCCGACTACCTGTCGCTGCTGGATCGCCCGCTTGCGGGCCTGCGGGTGGGGGTGCCGCGGGAATACTTCGATCCGGGGCTTCACCCGGGCACCGAGCAGGCCGTCCGAGCGGGTCTCGCGGAACTCGAGGCCCAGGGCGCCCGGCTGGTGGACATCAGCCTGCCCCACTCGCCGCTCTCGGTTCCCGCGTATTACGTGATCGCGCCGGCCGAGTGCTCGGCGAACCTCTCGCGCTATGACGGCGTGCGCTACGGCTACCGCTGCCAGGATCCCGTCGATCTCCGCGATCTCTACGAGCGCAGCCGCTCCGAAGGCTTCGGCGAGGAGGTCAAGCGCCGCATCATCGTGGGCACCTACGCACTCTCGGCGGGCTACTACGATGCCTACTATCGCAAGGCCCAGCAGATCCGGCGCCTGATCGCCGAGGACTTCCGCGAGGCCTTCACCCAGGTTGATGTGATCGCGGGCCCCGCGGCACCGGCAACCGCGTTCCGCTTCGGCGAAAAGAGCGCGGACCCGATCACCATGTACCTCGAGGACATCTACACCATTGCCGCCAACCTCGCGGGGCTGCCGGCGATGTCGATGCCGGGCGGGCTGGTCGAGGGCCTGCCCGTGGGCATCCAGCTGATCGGCAACCATCTCCAGGAAGGCCTGCTGCTGAACGTCGCGCACCGGTTCCAGCAGGCAACCGACTGGCACCGGCACGCGCCGGCCTTCACGGCCTGAAGCAGGAGGCGCAGCAGACATGGTTTCAGACTGGGAAACAGTGATCGGGCTTGAGGTGCACGTGCAACTCGCCACCCGCAGCAAGATCTTCTCGGGCGCCTCCACACGCTTTGGCGCCGAGCCCAACACGCAGGCTTGCGCGGTGGATCTGGCGATGCCGGGCACCTTGCCCGTGCTGAACCGCGAGGCGGTGCACATGGCCGTGAAGTTCGGCGTTGCCATCGGCGCCGACATCGCGCGGGTGTCGGTGTTCGACCGCAAGAACTACTTTTATCCTGATCTGCCCAAGGGCTACCAGATCAGCCAGCTCGACTACCCGATTGTCGGGCGCGGCGAAGTGGAAGTGGCCTTGCCCGATGGCAGCTCGAAGCGCATCGGCATCACCCGCGCGCACCTCGAAGAGGACGCCGGAAAATCGCTTCACGAGGACTTCCACGGCCTCACCGGCATAGACCTGAACCGCGCCGGCACGCCGCTGCTCGAGATCGTCTCGGAGCCCGAGATACGCAGCGCGCAGGAGGCCGTGGCCTACCTGAAGCAGATCCACTCGATCATCCGCTACCTCGGCATCTCCGACGGCAACATGGCCGAGGGATCGATGCGCTGCGACATCAACCTCTCGCTGCGTCGTCCGGGCGATGAAAAATTCGGCACGCGCTGCGAGATCAAGAACGTCAACTCGTTCCGCTTTGTCGACAAGGCGATAGAAACCGAACGCGAGCGCCAGGCCGACATCCTCGAGCACGGCGGCAGCGTGAAGCAGGAAACACGCCTCTACGACGCCGAGCGCAACGAAACCCGCTCGATGCGCAGCAAGGAAGTGGCGCACGACTACCGTTATTTTCCCGAGCCTGACCTCCTGCCGGTGCATGTCAGCGAGGAACTCATCGAATCCATTCGCGCCGGACTCCCGGAGCTGCCCGCGCAGAAAGTGCAGCGCTTCCGCACGCAATTCGGCCTGGGCGCCTACGACGCCGCGCAACTTGCCGCAAGTCGCGAGCTGGCCGAGTACTTCGAGGCGGCGGCGACCGGTGCGGGCGACGCCAAGACCACGGCCAACTGGGTGCTCTCGGAACTGCTGGCGCGGATCAATCGCGACGGGCTGGAAATCAGCGCCTGTCCGGTGGCGGCAGCTTCACTCGGCACGCTGATCGCGCGCATCCAGGACGGCACCATCTCGGGCAAGATCGCCAAGACGGTCTTCGAGGCGATGTGGGCGGGAGAAGGCGAACCCGACGCGATCATCGCCACCAAAGGGCTGCGCCAGATGGCCGACAGCGGCGCCATCGAACAGCTGGTTGATGATGCCCTCGCCGCCAATGCGGGCCAGGTCGAGCAGTACCGCGCAACGCCGGCTGACAAGCGTCAGCGCATGTTCGGTTTTTTCGTGGGGCAGGTCATGAAAGCAAGCCAGGGCAAGGCCAACCCGCAGCAGGTGAATGACTTGCTGCGCAATCGACTGGACGGGGAGTAAGCCCATGCTGCCGCCACGCAAGGACAAGAAAAAAGTCATCGATGAGGTCTGGACCCCGGAGCGGGTAAAGAGCTTCCTGGAACTGCAAGCCCCTGCAGGCATCGACCCCGATTTCCACCGTCTGCGCCGCGCCTACCAGAGCATGCGCGTCGAGGATTTCGAGGACTTCGTCGAGATGTTTGTGGGCGCCGGCGGCAAGCTCGATGCGCGGGGGCCAGAGGGTCTGACGCTGCTGGAGGAACTCCGCTCCCACGCGCATGGAGCGCCGTTCGCGTCGGTGATCGAGACTCACGCCTGATCCGCGCAGCGCCCCCTGATTGCGGTTGTCACGCAAAGCGCTCTCCTGCGCCAGCGCGGGAGAGCACCTTGAGGCGCGCCCTCAGCGATGGTGTTCGAGCAACGCCTCAGCAGGCTGCGTGCAGTTCAGCTTCTGGCCAAGCAATTGCTCGATGGCTCCGAGCAGGAAGGCGTCGTCTTCGCAGGCAAAGCTGATGGACGTACCCGAGGCGCCGGCGCGGCCAGTTCGGCCGATGCGGTGCACGTAGTCATCCGGATCCTCGGGCAGCGTGAAGTTGATCACGTGCGTAACACCCTCGACGTGAATGCCACGACCAGCCACGTCGGTGGCGACCAGCACCCGGTAGGCGCCGCTGCGGAAGGCTTCGAGTGTCTTCAGGCGTTTCTGCTGCGGCACCTCGCCGGAGAGGATCCCGCAACTCATGCCAGCGCGCTCGAGACGCTCGTGCAGACGCCGGACCTGGTCGCGGCGGTTGGCAAAAATCATGACGCTGGCGGCCTCAGGGCTGCGCAGCACGTTCAGGAGCAAATCGAGTTTCTTGCGAGACTCGACGATATAGACAATCTGGTCGACATCCTTGCAGGCAACGCTTTCGGGCTCGATCTCGACACGAATCGGATCATGGGTCCATTGGTCGGAGAGCCGCACCACTTCCTCCGTGAACGTGGCGCTGAAGAACATGGTCTGGCGATGGGTCTTGGCCGGCGTCTGGCGGATGATCCGGCGCACCTGCGGGATGAAGCCCATATCGAGCATGCGGTCGGCTTCGTCGATCACCAGCAGCTCGATGCGGTCGAGGTGGATCTCGCGCTGGCTGTGGAAATCCATCAGCCGGCCCGGCGTGGCGACCAGGATGTCGACGCAACGCTTGGCGAGGTCCTGACGCTGGCGGTCGTAGTCCATGCCGCCGATCAGGGTGACGATGTGAAAGCCCGTGTACTTGGCGAGATCCTCGGCATCCTTGGCGATCTGCAACACCAGTTCGCGGGTGGGTGCTATCACCAGTGCGCGGGGCTCGCCGGCATAGCGCGGCTCGTCGGCGGGATTGTTCAGCAGGTCGGTGAGGATCGTGAGCAGGAAGGCCGCCGTCTTGCCGGTACCCGTTTGGGCCTTGCCGATGCAGTCGTTGCCCACCAGTGTGTGCGGCAGCACTTCCTGCTGGATCGGCGTGCAGTGCGTGAAACCGAGGTCATCGATCGCGCGAAGCAGCGGCTCGGGCAGGCCAAGCTGGCGAAAACCTATGCGTAGAGGCTCGGGGGCGGGGCTGGTATCGGAGGGGAGATCCTGCATCAAATAGTGCATCCGTCGCGTGAAAAGCGTGTCAGCTTATCCGCTCGGGGGAGTGGCGGCAAATAAATGCAGCAAGGCCCGGGCCGGTTATGCCCTGAAGCGGGTGGCCAAGCGCCCGCCTGCGCCCCTAGAATTCCCCGAGGACAATCCGGATGATCGTCCCCAACCTGCTCCGCCAGCAACAGGAATCCATGGCAGCACCGACCCTCCGACAGCGCAGCCGCGTGCTGCTTCTCTGCGAAGACCCGGTGCTGATCCAGCTCCTGAGAAGTCTCCTGCGCGCATTGCCGGAGCCCTGGCCCGAGGCGGTCGTCCCCGACCGCATTCCCGACGACATCGCGCTCGCAGCCCACGGCTGTTCACTCTGCCTGCTCGAGCCGGGTGCGGGCGGCCTGCACGTCGAACGCCTGCTGGCGCACCTCGGCGCAACCGCGCGAGGCCTGCGGGTCGTGGGGGTGCTCGGTGAGGGTAGCCGCCACGGCGACCGGGCAGAGATCCCGCGCTGGATGCGAGCTGGCCTGGCCGATCTCGTGCTGGCGCAAGAACTTTCTCCCGCAGCCCTCGGCCTGCTGATCGCAGGCAGGGGCGATGCACCTCACCGGGCGCTGCCGGCGCACATCTGGCCCTTGGAATCGCCGGCTGCAGCGCTTTCCGGTCACTGGAGGATCGCACTGGTCGAGCAGCGCGCGAGCTTCGACCGCGACACGCTCGCAGCGCTCGGCTTCGGTGTGGGCAGCATCGGCAACACCATCGCAGACTGGAAATCCCTGCTGCATCCCGCGGATGTCGATGCCGTGGTGAGTGCCGTCCAGCGGGCCCTCGATGGGGCACCCGCAGTGGCCCCCCAAGGCTACCGGCTGCGCAAGAGCGGGGGCGACTGGCTTGCCGTCAACGACCAGGGCATCGCCGTAGAAGCGGATCAGGATGGCGCTCCAGCAGCCATCAGCGGACGCTTCTGCGCGGCACCCGCCGGGGCGCAAGCGACCACCGCAACAGAGCCCCCGATCACGCCAGTCACCGAGAGCCCGGTGCAGCACGGACCCACAGAGCCCACGTTCGCAGCACCACCGGATTGCGCAACCACCGCAGCTGCCGAGTTCATCGCGGCCCACGCGCAGACGGCAATTCTGCTTTGCACCAGAGACGCCGAGGGCGTGTTCCGGGTGTCGTGGCGCAATGCAGCCGCGGGCACGCTGCCCGGGGCGCAGTCCGCGCCGCGCGCCGCTGAACTGCTACCTGCCTGCGACAGCTTTCGCATCGAGGAGGCCCTGTCCAGAGTCTTCGAGACCAGCATCCCCGAGCAGCACGATGCGCTGCTGCTGGAACGCAGCGATCCGCCCGCGTGGCGTCGCTTCCAGCTCTGCCGCCTCCCCGCGGATGGCGTTCTGGTTGAAATCATCGATATCAGCGAACTGGTGCAGGCGCAGAACACCCGGCGCACCCACGACGAACTCACTGGCGCCATCGTGCGCTCGCTGCCCGTGACCACGCTGCTTGTGGACGAAAGGGGGATCGTCGATCAATGCATCTCGTCGGCAGGCGGCGTGCTGTCGGAGATTGCCGTCGGACCGGAGGCGCGCCCGCTTGCGGCTTTCCTCGGGGTGCAGGCGGGCAATGACTGCCTGCAACAGGTAACGCGAACCCTGAACACCGGGCGTCCCGGGCTGGTCACGGTGGAACTCGACACCGTCGGCGGCCACCACTGGGTGGAATGCCGCAGCACGCTGCTGCGCGCCCGCCCCGGGATGCCACCGCGCGTGGTGCTTGCACTGATAGAGGTCAGCGCTCGCGTGCAGGAAAGCCGCGAGGCACGCACCACGAGCGCACAGTTCCACGCCGCACTGCGCAGCCTCCCGATACCGCTCTACCTGAAGGACATCGAGGGCCGTTATGCCGCGCTGAACAGCGCCTTCGAGCGCCTGCTGGGGGTCGAGGAAGGCATGCTGCTCGGCAAGACCGACGTGGAGGTTTTCCCCGACGAAGTCGCCACCGAGCTGCATGACAACGAGCGGCGCCTTCTAGAGAGCCAGACCGGCTTTACCGAAATCCGGCTGGTAGGCGTGGGCGCGGCGCGCGCACGGCGGTGGTGCTTCGAATTCCCTGTGCGAGGCAACGATGGCTCGCCGCATGGCTGGGGTGGACTCTGGCTCGCCGCGAGCGAGCTACCCGGCGAGCAGGAACCCGCCGCCGCGCTAGAGCTCGACAGCCTGCGCGCCCGACGTCAGAAAGACCTCGACAACGCTACCGCGTCGGTGATCAACCGCGTCGAAGACGCGCTCACCGATTCGGGCGACTACGCGCAGGTCCTCCGCCAACTCGAACGACTCGTCGAGACCACCATGCAGGCTCAGGCCCTGATCCACCAGGTGGCCGGCCACGGCGAGGCGGCCAGCGCGCGTCCATTGGTGGCGCTGGCCCCGCTGGCACAGGAGATCATGGAGCTCGAGCGGATCCTGCTCCCCGCCTCGGCCCACTTCCAGAATGAGATCGAACAGGGGTTGCCGGCGGCGCACTGCGAACCGGTGGCGTTCCACCAGATCCTGCTGCGCGGCATCCGTCATGCCCGACGGGCCTTGGGGGCAACGGGCACCCTGTGCATACGCCTGCGCCGTGCGAGCGGCGTTAGGCGCGCCTGCATTGCCTGCCGCGAGGGTTTCGAGGGCGCCTTCGTCGAACTGGTGATCGAGGATTCCGACACCCGCCTTGAAGACGAAGAGCTCGCCTTCCTGACCAACCCCGGCGCCACACGCGCGCCCGGCGGTGGCATGGACGATCTCGCCGAGGTGCTGTCGCTGTGTCACAAGCAGGGCGGTCACCTGCAGGTCCACCGCCTGGTGCCCGGGGGAATCAGCCTGCACGTGTTTTTCCGGGCGGGAGACGCGGCGGGCAAAGAGGATACGTCGGCCCGTGCCCGCTCCACGGTAACGCCCTTCCCGCTGGGCCGCATGCAATGGCGCGGCGATCCTCTCGAGTGACGCCGGGCTTCAGGGCTGCGCGACAAAGAGTTCCCGCAGCCGCGCACCCGGATCAGGTGCCCGCATCAGGCTCTCGCCCACCAGAAAGGCATTCACACCATGCGCCCGCATGGCCGCGACGTCGGCAGCAAGGCCAATCCCGCTTTCGGTGATGACAATACGGCCGGCGGGGATGCGCGGCAGCAGCGCGAAGGTGGTTTCCAGCGTGGTTGCAAAGCTGCGCAGATCGCGGTTGTTGATGCCGAGCAGCGCATCGGGCACGGTGAGTGCACGCTCCAGCTCTGCCGCATCGTGGACCTCGACCAGCACGTCCATCCCCAGTTCCCGCGCCAGCGCGGACAACTCGTGCAGCAGTGCGTCCTGCCCGGCAAACGCAGCCACAATGAGCAAGATGCAGTCGGCGCCGAGCACGCGGGACTCCACGACCTGGTAAGGATCGATGGTGAAATCCTTGCGCAGCACCGGGAGGCTCACCGCGGCGCGTGCGCACTGCAGGTAAGCATCGGCGCCCTGAAAAAAATCGACATCCGTGAGCACCGACAGACACGCGGCACCGCCGACCTCATAGCTCCGGGCGAGCGCCTCGGGATCGAAATCGGGCCGGATCAGGCCCTTGCTCGGCGAGGCCTTCTTTATCTCGGCGATCACGGCGCTGCACCCCTGCTCCAACCGGGCAGCAATCGCGCGCGCGAAGCCCCGCGGTGCAGAAGCTCCGACGCAGGCGGCACGGAGTTCGCGTTCGCTGCGCTCGGCGCGACGCGCCGCAACTTCCTCGCGTTTGCGCTCGAGAATCCGGTCAAGGATGGTTGCGCTCATATCAGCTTTCCACACATGCACAAAAACTCGCGAGCGCCTCGATACGCTCAAGGGCAAGCCCCGCGTGGATGATGTCTGAGGCGAGAGCTACGCCCGCGCGTGCATTGTCCACAATGCCGGCCAGGTAAATCGCCGCACCGGCGTTCAGCGCAATCACATCAGCGGCCTTGGCTGCATGAGGCCCGCGCCGCTTGCCCAGCGCATCACGGATCAGCGCCGCGGATTCCGCCGGGGAGGCCACCTCGAGACCGATCAGGCTCTGACTGTCGACCCCGAGATCCTCCGGCGACAACGTGTACTCACTAAACGCGCCGTCGCGCAACTCCACCACGCGCGTGCGGCTCGCCACGCTGATCTCGTCCAACCCGTCCTCGGCGTGCACGACCATCACGCGCTCGGCCCCAAGGCGACCGAGCACCTCGGCCATGGGGCGGCAGAGTTGCGGATTGAACACGCCGATCAGCATTCGACGCGCGCCAGCGGGATTGGTGAGCGGCCCCAGAACGTTGAAGAGTGTGCGCAGCCCGAGATCGCGTCGGGCCGTGATGGCATGCCGCATGGCGCCATGGTGGGCAGGCGCGAACATGAAGCCGATGCCGAGCTCGCGGATACCGCGCCCGACCGCCTCGGCGGGGATGCCGATGCGAACGCCCAACTGCTCCAGCACATCGGCGCTGCCACTTGCGCTGGAAACGCCACGATTGCCGTGCTTGGCGACGTAACCGCCCGCGGCGGCTACCACGAAGGCCGCCGCTGTTGAGACATTGAAAAGGTTGGCGCCATCGCCACCGGTACCCACCACATCGATCAGGGGGGCCACACCGACCTCCACGGGAGTGGCGAGTTCACGCATGACCTCGGCGGCCGCAGTGATCTCGTCGATGGACTCGCCCTTCATGCGCAGGGCCACCAGAAAGCCCCCGATCTGGGCGTCGGTGCACTCCCCGGACATGATCGCGCGCATGACATCGCGCATCTCTGCGCGCTCCAGATCCATTCTGGCGACGACGCGCTCGAGTGCCTCGCGGATCAGCATGCCCATATCAGGCCTCCGTAACGTGGGAACGGCGCACGCCGAGAAAATTGGCCAGCAATTCGTGGCCATGCTCGGTGAGGATCGATTCCGGATGGAATTGCACGCCCTCGATATCGTACTCCCGGTGACGCACACCCATGATCTCGTCCATGGTGCCGTCCTCATGCTCAGTCCAGGCCGTGATCTCGAGACAGTCAGGGCAGCTTTCGCGCTCGATCACGAGCGAGTGGTAGCGGGTGGCCGTGAAGGGATTGGCCAGGGCGCGAAACACGCCGATGCCACGGTGGTGGATCGGCGAGGTCTTGCCGTGCATCACGCGGCGCGCACGCACCACGCGCCCCCCGAAGGCCTGCCCGATGCACTGATGACCGAGGCACACGCCAAGAAGCGGCAGCCGGCCGGCGAGCCGGCGGATCAGTTCGAGCGAGATACCCGCCTCGTTGGGCGTGCAGGGACCAGGCGAGATCACCACCCGCTCAGGCGCCATCTTCAGCACATCGTCGACCGAGGTCTCGTCATTGCGGAGCACCCGCACGTCCTCGCCCAGTTCCCCGAGGTACTGCACGAGGTTCCAAGTGAAGGAATCATAGTTATCGATCATCAACAACATCGGGGCGGTCGTCGTGGTCACGCTGGTCTCGGCATTATGCCCGCACAGGGGGGGGGTTGGGCCCTCTTGTCCGTCGCCCGAGACAATGAGGCTATACTTTCACCGACATCTTCCACCTCAGCACGGATCGCCTGATGGATTTCTTCCGCCAGTTCCGCACGCACTTCCTCTACGCGGGGCTATTCAGCTTTTTCATCAATCTGGTGCTTCTGGT
>CAJADV010000589.1 GCA_903938575.1 uncultured Gammaproteobacteria bacterium | reverse complement strand
TGGCGTCAGCGTCTCGCCATAGTCCAGCGCGGCACACTGCGACTCGGTGTAGACAGGGTTTGCGAGGTCATTGATGTGGATTTTCGCGCTCATGCCTTGTGGTCTTTTTCCTTAGATGGACAACGGCGCGGTCACGCCGCCCTTCAGCAGTTTGATCTGGTTTTCCAGCCAGCCCACCAGCCAGAAATTATCTGTTTCGGTGGCGAGCTTTTCGTGGATGCGCAGCGACAAGGCCACCGCGTCGGCTTGTGCGGGTTCGGCCGTCAGAACGATGTCGAGCAGATGAAGCGCCTGTTCCGTTTCGCCCGCGTCGAGCTTCTGTTGCGCACGCTCGAGCAAGGCCTGAACGCCCGCGAGTTCGACCAGATCGGCATGTACCGATCGCTGCGGGACGCTGTAGAGCTCGGTGGTGGATTGGTGCTGGAACCAGCCCGCGTAGTATTCCCAGATGGCGCGCACGCTCCACGACACCTTGCCGTAACCCTCGCCAACCTCGCAGCTCGCGGGCAGGGCGATCTCCTGCATCAGCGTGTGCAGGTCCTTGCCCTCGTTCATGCCCTTTACGGTTTCGTCGTGCACATGAAGGATGGCATCGCGCAAGGCCACCAGTTCTGTCCTGATCAAACCCTTTCCCGCGACAGGCGCGTGATGGCCATAAAGAATCAGCGCGGGCTCCAGATCCATGATGGTCTGCGCCGCGGCCGCACAGGTGAGCGCATCGCGGTAGCGATCACCGCGGATGGTCACCAGATTGGGGAAGTGCCCGAACGGACAGCCGAAGAGATTGCCCGTGAGACAGATGCCGTGCTGCGGCAGCCAGACCACCAGTGAGTCGTTGGTTTCCGCCCCCTTGACGGCCAGCAACACCACCTGCAGTCCGCCGAGGCTGAACGCATGGCGTTCATCGAATATCAGGTCAGGGACGGGGCGATCCTGGGGATTGATATCGGTGTAGGCGTTTGCCGCGTAGTAGGCGAAGTCCCGCTGGAAGGCGTCGCGAAAACGAAAGGCCGTGCGCCGGAAGCGGAATGCCTGCAGGCGGGCGTCATAGCTCTGGTGCTCGTCATTGCCTGCCTGGGCGATGTACTGCAGGCCGGGGTTACGGTCCCGGAAGAACTTCACCCCGCCAACGTGATCGACATGACCCTGGGTGGTTATGAGGTAGCGGATGGGTGCAGACGATGAGGCGAGCGACTGGTAGTTGCTGAAATGCACTGGCGCCTCGAAGCCCATGCCGGCATTGATCAGGATATTGCCCTCGGCGGTTTCGATCAGATAACTGTTCGAACAGCCTTCGGACATCACGATGAAGTCATTGATCCTTTCCCCGCCGAATCGGGCGGCGGACGGTCCATAGGGGCGTGATGTGTAGAGCGGAATTCGCATGACTGCCTCGGGTTGCCGTGTACGGGAAGGGCCGCGTCCGTGCGGGGGTTCAGATCTTCTGCCACACCTTGCGGTAGATCACGGGCGAGCCGTTTTGCTGTCCGCGTCGGATGAACACCAGATGATCTCCCTCGCGCCGCACTTCCTGCTGGTAGCTGTGGCCCTGTTCGATGGCGAGCAGGGCAACCTCCACATGATGGGTGCAAACCGATGTGGATTCGTCGTAAGACCAGGTGCCGGTGTAGGCGTAGTAGCTGTGGAATGCGGCGCGCTCTGCGGCGATATCGGCAGCACTGCCTGCCGGCACGGGTCGCGTCAGGGGTACCTCTAGCGTGGGGCGTTTTTGCCCGGCTATCTGCACGCTGATTGCGCCCGAGGCGTCATAGATCAGAAGCCCCGATGTGCCGGGGCCGTAAAAGGCATCGGGCTCGATCCCGGCCGGCCCATCGCGCTCGATCCGCAGCAGACGCCAGGCGCCCACGAGATCCGCGCGGCGGGTGGGCGTAGCCTCTGCTGCCTGCAGGGTGGCGGGGCAGGGGAGCCACAGGCAGGTTACAACAAGGTAAAGCTGCAGGCAGGCGAGCGCCCGGCGCAGGCGAGAGGTGTGCGTGTTGCTGTTCATCAGCGTGTTGCCTCCGCGAGACCTGCCAGCGCAAGCCGGCGTTTCGGATAGCTTGTGAGCGTTTTGCGGAAAGCGTCTGCGGCTTCATCGCGCTGGCCGTCTGCAAGCAGCATTTCGCCAAGCAGTTCATCGAAGGGCTTCACGGACCACGGCGGGCCGTACTCGAATACCAGTGTGTCGGCGGCGGTGATCGCGGCCCGCAGCGCGACGATGGCCCCGGCGCGATCTCCCGCCTCGAAGCGTATCGTCGCCTCCAGCGCTTCTGCGAGCAGCCTCGCCTGCTCGATATCGCCCGCCGTGACGTTCTCGTACCACGCAGCGGCAGGGTCTCCTGTGACTGTGAGCGCGGCGGCACGCCTGCGCAGTGTGTCCAGCGCAGCACGTGCCTCTTCATGATGCCCGCCACGCGCGGCGACCAGGCCACGCATGAAATCGTGGATGGAAAAATAGCCGCTAGCGGGAATGCCGGTAGCGTCCACCGGGCGCATGGCATCGGCGCCGGCCGTGCCGCCGGTTTCCGCGAGCCACATCGCCCGTGTGAAGGCGAGCCGCAGGCGGTTGTCTTTGGTGGAGTTGGTGGCCACATCGTGCGCCACGGATTCGATCAGCGGCAGCGCATCAGCGGGCCGGTTCTGCTGGAAATAGGCGTAGGCCAGCCACACCAGCGAGTGATAGCCGCCATCGCCCTGCGCGCGTGCCGTGGCGAGAGAGGCGAGGTTTGCCTCGATGGCGTCGTCCCACAGCCCCAGCGCGAAAAAAATGTGGGAGGGCATGTGCTGCGCGTGCGATGCAGCGGGTGCGACCTCGCCGTAGAGCCTTGCCGCGCGCAGGCCGAGCGGTGCGTGCACCGGGTCGTCGTAGGCGTGGATCAGGTAGTGCAGTGCGCCCGGATGGCGGCGGTCGATCTCGTAGACGGCCTCGGCTTCTGCCGCGGCGCGCATGTAATTGGCCTCGTCGCGGCGCGTGCCGGTAAGTCCGATCAGAGAGAGCGCGTAAAAAGTGCGGGCGTTCAGATCCTCGGGGTATTTGGTCGCGAGTTCGGCGAGCGCCGCGCTGTAGTCGGCGTCACGCTGCTGCTTGCTGCCGTCACCGTAGAGGCGCTCCACCGCTGCCATGTAGCCCCGCTCGCGCGGCGTGGGCGCGAGTGCTGCGCGCGCGGTCTCGGTCGGCGCCAGCCGCCGCAGGGCCGCTCGCGCCGCCGTGATGTCCTGCTCACCCCAGATAGTGTGGTTATAGCTCATCGCCTCCCCCCACCAGGCGAGTGCGAAGCGCGGGTCGTGGGTCTGGGCGGCGACGAACGCAGCCCGTGCCTGCACGTACTCGAAACTGTGCAGTAGCAACACGCCCCGGATGAAGTCAGGTTGCGCCGCCGCAGCCCCTGAATTGGGGAAAGCGATGTTGCCGATGGCGCCGCTCACCGGCGTCTTGGAGGCCGGCTCGTGCGCGAGCGCGGTGCTTGCCCAGAGCAGGCAGATGGCGAGAGTGATATGCAGTCTCACGGTGTGCTCCCGGCGCTCCGGTGTATGGCGCCGAGGCTGACTCTAGCGCATCCGTGTTGCCACGGGGGAGCCTGAGGCTGCGTTTCTTCGGGCGCTGTCTCTATAATCCGCAGCGTATCAATTGCGGCTACTGAGGGAGACAACAGGGCATGAAGACAACGGCGCGAGTCGTGGTGATCGGTGGTGGGGTGGTGGGCTGTTCGGTGCTCTACCACCTGACCAAGAAGGGCTGGACGGATGTGCTGCTGCTCGAGCGCGACCAGCTCACGTCCGGTTCCACCTGGCACGCGGCCGGAGGCTTCCACACCCTGAACGGGGACCCCAACGTCGCGATGCTCCAGAGTTACACCGTCGGGCTCTACAAAGAGCTCGAGGAGATCTCGGGCCAGTCCTGCGGCTTGCACAAATCCCCGGGGATCATGTTGGCCGATACGCCCGAGCGCATGGAGTTCCTCAAGATGACCGTGGCGCGCGGGCGCTACCTCGGCATGGACACCAGCATCATCTC
>CAJADV010000588.1 GCA_903938575.1 uncultured Gammaproteobacteria bacterium | reverse complement strand
CACGCCGCCCTGGACTTGGCCGTGCACGACCATCGGGTTGGCCACGCAGCCGAAGTCATCGACAGCGACGAAATCGACGATGGTGGTGGTGCCGGTCTCGGGGTCGATCTCGACCTCGCAGACATAGCAGCCGCCGGGATAAGTGAAGTTGGGCGGATCGAAAAAGTGGACCGCGTGCAGGCCGGGCTCGAGGCTGCCGTTGGGGAAACTACTTGCCGCGTAGGAGGCGACTGCCACCTCGCCGAGCGAGAGCGGTTTCGCGCCCGCTGCCCTGAACATGCCGTCGGTGAAACTGACCGCCGATTCCTCAACACCCATCACGTAGGAGGCGATCAGCCGGCCCTTGGCGACGATCTTGCTGCAGGCGCCGTCTATCGCCGACATGCCCACCGAGGAGCGCGAACCCGAGGTGCCGGAGCCCGCGGGTCCGCGATTGGTGTCGCCGTGCAGGATCTCGACCTGATCGAAAGCCACACCCAGACGCTCGCAGACGAGCTGTGCATAGGTGGTCTCGTGACTCTGGCCGTGCGAGTGGCAGCCGGTGATCACCTCGACCGAACCCGAGCCGTTCACGCGAATCTCCGCGGACTCCCAGACGCCGCCCGGGGCACCGAGCTTCGCGAGGATGCGCGAGGGACCGAAACCGGCAATCTCGATGTACGAGGAGAAACCGATGCCGCGTTTCAGGCCGCGCGCCTCGCTGGCAGCGCGCCGGGCGGGGAAGTTGGCGTAGTCGCTCATCTCCAGCGCCTTGTCTAGCAAGCCGACGAAATCGCCCGTGTCGTACTCCAGCCCGAAGGCCGAATGATGCGGGAATTCACGCACGAAATTGCGCCGCCGGAGTTCGGCCGGATCGATGCCCAGCGTGCGCGCGGCGTGTTCGACCACGCGCTCGATCACGTAGCAGGCCTCGGGACGGCCGGCACCGCGATAGGCATCAACCGGGGCGGTGTTGGTATAGACGCCGCGCACCTCTGCGTAGGCGGCCGGCACTACGTACTGCCCGGGCGCGATCAGCGCGTACATCACCGTGGGTACCAGCGCGCCGAAAGTGGAGAGATAACCGCCCAGATTGGCGATGGTGTTGATGCGCAGCGCCAGAAACTTGTAGTCGGCATCCAGCGCGAGTTCAACGCGGGTGTCGTGATCGCGTCCGTGCGCATCGCCCAGAAAGGACTCGCTGCGCTCGGCTGTCCACTTCACGGGCCGCCCGAAACGCCGCGCGGCCATCATGCAGACGATCTCCTCCGGGTAGAGCATCGCCTTGGAGCCAAAACCACCACCCACATCGCCCGAGAGCACGCGGATACGCGTGTCCGGCGCGAGGCCGATAGCAGCCGAGAGCAGCGTACGCTTGCCGTGCGGATTCTGCGTGGTGAGATGTAGCGTGAACTCGCCCTTGCCGGCGTCATGAACGGCGTTGGCAGCGCGCGGCTCCATCGCATTCGGTATGAGCCGGCTGTTCAGCAGATCGAGCGACACGCGGTGGGTGGCGCGCGCGAAGGCGGCATCCACCGCCGCGCGATCGCCGGCTTCCCAATCGAAGGCACAGTTGCCGGGGGCCACCGGATGGATCTGCGGCGCGGCGGCATCGAGGGCCGCGCGCGGCGTGGTCACGGCAGCGAGCGGCTCGTAATCGACCTGCACCAGTTCGGCGGCATCCTTGGCTTGCTCGCGGGTCTCGGCCACCACCACCGCGATGTGATCGCCCGCGTAGCAGGCCTTGTCGCTCACCAGCGCCGGGCGCTGGCCAACGCGCGCCGGCGTGCCGTCCTTGGAGCGGGTATCCCAGGCGCTCGGCATCGGGTTCAGGCCCTCGGCCGCGTAGTCAGCGCCGGTCAGCACACCAATTACCCCGGGGGCCTCCAGCGCGGCAGAGACATCGACCGCGAGAATGCGCGCATGGGCGTGCGGCGAGCGCACGAAAAACGCATGCGCCTGGTCGGGCAGGCGGAGGTCGTCTGTGTAGCGCCCCTGTCCGGTGATAAAACGGTAGTCTTCCTTGCGCGCCTGCGAGGCGCCCATACCGGAGGCGTGTTTTGGCTGGCTCATCTCAGCTGCTCCTCATCTCGGCGGCGGCGGCAAGTACCGCGGTAACGATGTTTTCGTAGCCCGTGCAGCGGCAGAGGTTGCCCTCGAGCTGCTCACGCACCACGGCCTCGTCGGGGTCGGGATGACGGCGGATGATGTCCACTGCCGTCATGATCATGCCCGGCGTGCAGAAGCCGCACTGCAGGCCGTGGTGCGTGCTGAAGGCTTTCTGTACGGGGTGCAGCTCGCCCTGGGCGAGGCCCTCGATGGTGCGCACGGTGGAGCCGTGGGCCTGCGCGGCCAGCACGTTGCAGGATTTCACGGCGCGCCCGTCCAGATGCACCACGCAGGCACCGCACTGCGCCGTGTCGCAGCCCACGTGAGTGCCGGTCAAGCGCAGTGTCTCGCGCAGGAACTCCACCAGCAGCACGCGGCCATCGACCTCCGCCTCGATGTCCTTCCCGTTGACGTTGACCGCGATAGCTACCATTGGCTGTTCTCCTCGATGTGATTCAGTCGCGTTGCTGCCAGCGCATTCAACTCAGCCACCACGCGAGCGCGGCGAGTGCCGCCAGCGCAGCGACGATCTTCAGCGCCAGCCCGAGACCGGAGGGACCCGGGCCCGCCGATGGCGCGGCTGCTGGTGTTGGCTCGGGGGCGGCGGCAGGCGCCAAGGCCGGTTGCGGCGAGACGGCAACACAGTGCCGGCTGAACTCGCCGAAAAAATCGTCCGCCATCTTGCGGGCGCTGGAATCAACCAGCCGCTGGCCGATCTGCGCCAGCTTGCCGCCGACCGTGGCCTGGGCCGTGTAGGCGAGCCGGGTGTGCGGCCCGTCCTCGGTAAGCGTGACCGTAGCGCGCCCGCGGGCAAAGCCGGCGACGCCGCCACTGCCCTCGAAATCAATGTCGTAGGAGGCCGGCGGCGAAAGATTCTGCAGCGTGACGGTGCCCTTGAACTTCGCCTGCACCGGGCCGACCTTGGCGAAAAGGCGTGCCTCATAGCGGTTATCGCCCACCAGCTCCAACCCTTCACAACCCGGGATACAGGCCTGCAGTGCCCGCGGGTCGTTCAATTCCTGCCAGACCTGCTCGCGCGGGGCCGGAATCGGGTACTCGCCAGTGAATTCCATGCTTGCCGACGCCTCAACTGTACTGCAGGGCGCTGAGTATTCCACCCGCGCGCGCGCGCCGGCAAGCGCAGAAGCCAGCCGCCGCAGCGCGGGGTGAGCAGAGCCCGGCGCACGCGGCGCCGGTAGGACGTCCATCCCTCTGCCGCAGGCCCCCGGGCGCCGCGGCTGCCCGGCGTTTGACGGCACCGCAACCGAGTCGTTTACTGCCCGCCGGGTAGTCAGTGGGATCGCAGCATGTCGGATATCGCAGAGCTGGCAAGACGCATCGACCGACTCGAGTCGCGCAATGCCATCCAGGAACTGGTCAGCAGCTACGCCATCGCCTGCGACGAGCAGGACATCGCACGTCTGCGCGAACTCTTCACGCAGGACGCCAGCTTCGGCTCGGCGAGCGGCAGGATGCAGGCCAGCGGCGGGGATGCCATCTGCACCCTGCTGGCCGGAGCGCTCGCCAACCGCGGCCCCTCCTGCCACTGGACCCACGACGTCATCGTGCGCTGCGACCCCGAGGACGCCGACCGCGCCAGCGGCACCGTCTACAGCCACGCGGAAACAACGCCCGACGCCGTGGTGAGCCTCGCGGCCATGCGCTACCACGACGAGTACCGGCGCGAGGCGGGCGCGTGGCGCTTTCAGCGCCGCGAGATAAGCTACCTCTACTACGTGCCGGCACAGCACTACCCGGCCGGTCTCAACCAGGAATTGCGGGTGCATATCGGTGGCAGCGCGCAGCCGGCCGATTACCCCGAGTCACTGCCCGCCTGGCAGGCATTCCGGCAGCAACAACGCGGAGACTGAGCCCTTGAGCACCAACACTGACGATGCCATGCCTCTGGTCCGGCGCGCACTGGCGCATTTCGTGGCCCGCACCACGGACCAGGCAGCCGGGATCATGCCGATGCCGGTCGCGGCCTATACCGATCCGGACCGCTACCGCCACGAGATCGACCGCGTCTTCAAGCGCCAGCCGATCGCGCTCTGTCTGTCCATCGAACTGCCGGGTCCGGGGAGCTATGTCGCGCTCGACCTGCTCGGGGTGCCAGTGCTCGTGGTGCGCGGCAGCGATGGCGCGGTGCGTGCGTTCCTGAACGTCTGCCGCCATCGCGGCGCGCAACTCTGCCCGCATGGCAGCGGCAGCGCGCGGGTCTTTGCCTGCCCCTACCACGCCTGGACCTACGACGATCAAGGCGCCCTGATCGGCCGCTACCGCGGCGAGACATTCGGCGATGTGAACGCCGCAGAACTCGGGCTCACCCCGCTCGCCTGCGCCGAGCGCGCGGGCCTGATCTGGGGCGTGCTGACCCCCGGTGTGTCCTTCGGCATCGACGACTGGCTGGAGGGCATGCTGGAGCCACTCGCCGGACTGCGCCTCGACAGCTGGCAGATCTACACCCAGCGCGACCTCCCGGGCCCGGGCTGGAAAGTCGCGCTGGACGGCTACCTCGAGGTCTACCACCACGACAGCGTGCACGGCCGTACCGTGGGTAAGCACACGGTGGGCAACCTGCTGGTGTGGGATACCTTCGGCCCCCACCAGCGGCTGGTCTTCGGGCGTCGCACGCTGGGCGAACTGCGCGATCAGCCCGAATCCGAGTGGGAACCCGAACAACATATACGCCGCGTGCATTCGGTGTTCCCGAATCTCTCGATCTCGGGAATCCTCGGCGACCACTGCCTGGTGAGCCAGGTGTTCCCGGGGCCCACACCAGACACCACCATCACGCGCCAGACTGTGCTCTGCGCGACGCTGCCGGAGACAGACGAGGAGCGGGAAGCCGCGGACACTTTCAGCGCGATGACGCTGCAGGCGGTGCAGGACGAGGACTACCAGATCGGCTTCGGCATCCAGGCGGCCATCCGCAGCGGCGCCAACACCGAGTTCCTGTTCGGGCGCAATGAGCCTGCGGTGCAGCACTACCACCGATGGGTGGCGAAATTGAGCGCCTGATTCTCAGCAGAACTCAACGCAAACGCTACGCGAGCAGCTAGTTTGAGGCCGCGAGCGCCAGCGAATCGACATCAATAACGGCACCGCTGTCGGATACCGCCACCACGCGCCGATGCCAAGTGCCGGCGGACGTACTGCCCCAGACATCGCTGAGCAGCGGAACCGCCACACACCCGATTCAGTCGCAGCCAATCTCAAGCACGATCTTGCCCATGTGCGCTTTTTGCAGGAAGGCCTCCTGCGCATCGCCGATGCGGGCCAGCGGATAGGTCGCGGCCACCAGCGGACGGATTTCGCCGCGCTCGATATAGCCCACGAGATCGGCGAAAAGATCCGGCCCGAATACGGTGCAGCCGAAGAGACTCAGATCCTTCAGGTAAATGGTGCGCAGGTCCAGCGTCACCGCCGCACCGGCGATGGCGCCGGCCACGGCATAACGCCCGGTCCGAACGAGGCACTGCAGCCATCCGCCAACCGGCGAACCACCGGCAACGTCTATCACCACATCCAGCGCATCCGGGCCCAGGGCTGACATGGGATCGACATCGCGCGCCAGTACGCGGACGGCGCCGAGCCCGCCTAACGCGGCCGCTTTGCTCTCCCCCGCCACCGCGATCACCTGCGCGCCACGACGCGCGGCCAGCTGCACGGCAGCCGAACCCACGCCCCCGGATGCCCCGGTCACCAGCACGCGCTCGCCATGACGAACATCCGCGCGCTGCAGCATGTTCTCGGCAGCGGCGTAGGCGCACGGAAAGGACGCGAGCTCGGCGTCGCCCAGCGCGCAGTCCACGCGATGCGCATGCACGGAGGGCGCCACAGTGAATTCCGCGAAGGCGCCATCGCATTCAGAGCCGAAATAGTCGAATTGCAAAGTGCCATCGGGCTGCTGGCTCCGGAAGATCGGCTCCACCAGCACGCGCTCGCCGATACGCGAAGCCGCCACTCCCGGACCCGTTGCTACCACGCGCCCGCAGGCGTCGGCACCCTGGATGCGGGGAAATGCCATCGCACTGCCGGTCCAGAGCGCCTGCCCGGCACCGGTGTCGGCGCCCTGTACAGAGCCCGCATACCAGGCCGTGCGCACCGCGATATCCGTGTTGTTGACGCCGGCCGCGCTCACCCGGATCAGGACCTCACCGGGGCCGGGGCGCGGCACCGGCACGTCATCGCGCAGCTCGAGCTGCGAGATGTCGCCGTGACCACGCAGAAGAACGGCGCGCATGAGTTCCGGAATGATGGTGGAAATGTGGGCCGGATCTTGTTTCATGGATGGCTCCGCGCGGGTTTTGCTGGGCTGCATCAGGACCACTGCGCGCGGCAGTAGCCCTCCGCAGGCACGTCGTAGTAATCGCCTTTGTCGGCGCAGAATATATGGCCTTCAATCCGCAGACCGGTGGGACCATCGAGGGTGCCCGGCGTGATGGAGATACCGCTGCCATCGGCGGGCCGCCAGAACATCACCGAGCCACATGTGCTGCAGAAACCACGCTCGGCGGCGTCGCTCGCGCGGTACCAGCGCAGTGTGTCGGCGCGGCTGATGCGCAAATGCTCGAGCTTGACGCTGGTTGCTGCCAGGTAATGACCCGTCTGTTTGCGACACTGCCCGCAGTGACAGATCACCACGGGGCGTAGCGGTCCGGTCACCGCGTAACACACGGCGCCGCAGAGACATGACCCGTGATGCAGCGCTGCGCTCATGTGAATCCCAGTGAAACCGCCCGGAGGGACGCCCAGACTACACGCCGGACCGTCCTCCAGGAACCGGTGGCCTGACCGCCTCGTAACACCAACCTCGCCAGACACTGGCTAAACTGCAGCCGTTCACTGAGGAGCCCGAGCAATGCCCGCCCCCGACTACCGCCTGATCGACTGCGACAACCACTACTACGAGGTCGATGACTGCTTCACGCGGCACATCGAATCGCGCTGGCGCGAAGAAACGGTATGGGTGGATCGGAGCCGCGCCGACGGCATCGGCGTGATGATGGCCGGCCGCAAGCGCCTGCAATTTTTCAGCGCGGCCGTGGGCGACCACGTGGGCGCACCCGGCGCGATGGTCGAGTTCCTGCGCGGCCACACCGAGGAAGGCGGTGCGGTAAACCTGAACCCGCTGCTCGGCAGTGAGCATCCGCAGTTTTCCCAGCGTGTGCCTCGCTTGGCCGAGATGGACCGTCAGGGCGTGGAGGCAGCGGTGCAGATACCCTCGCTCGGGGTCGGCGTGGAGTGGCAGATGCGTGCCGACCCGGAGCTGCGCGAGGCGCTCTACCCGAGTATCCGCAGCTTCAACCGCTGGCTCGCCGAGGACTGGGGCTGGGGCGCCGATGGCCGCATCTTCGCCACCGCGCTGATGTCCCTCGCCGAGCTGCCGCAGGCGCTCACAGAACTCGAACGCCTGATCGCAGAAGGCGTGCGCCTCGTGCTGCTCACCACGGGCCCGATCGACGGACGCTCACCCGCAGATCCGCACTTCGACCCTTTCTGGGCCCGCGTGCAGGAAGCCGGACTGATCGTGGTGTTCCACATCGGCGCCACCGGGTTCAATGCGATGCATGCCGCACCCTGGGGCGAACCCGCCAATCCGCCCTCGCACCGCTTCACGGCCTTCAACACCTTCGTCGGCATGGGCGAGCGCACCATCGTCGATCAGCATGCAATCCTGCTGTTCCACAACCTGCCCGCGCGTTTCCCGGGGCTGCGCTTCCTGATCGTGGAGTTCGGCGCCTCGTGGCTGCCGCATCTGCTTTCCACGCTGGACAAGATCTACCGCCTCGGCGATCACCGTAGCCGCTGGCCCTTCGGCAAGCCAGCGGAAAAACCGAGCGAGACATTCCGTCGGCAGTTCTGGATCGTGCCTTTCTTCGAGGACGACATCGCCGCGGTGGCGCGCGCTGCGGGTGTCTCGCAAGTTGTTCACGGATCAGATTACCCGCACCCCGAGGGCCTGCGGGAGTCTGTGCTGATGCTGCAGGAGCTCGACGCGTTCGGCCCGGCAGAGCAGCAGCGGATCATGCGGGGGAATGGGGTGGATCTGCTCGGGTTGGCGTCTCGTTGAGGGCTTGATCAGCCCCCTTGGAGACCGCAGAGATAGTCCACTCCCACAAGGAATTGCGAGCGGCTCGACAAAATCGCCGGGAGCGATTTTTAGCAGCCGAAGGCTGACCTCGAAGGGGCGGAGGGCAGGATGCCCGGAGTAAGACGACATGCGTCGTCCCGTCGCGGTACGGCGTCTTGAGCAGGTACACCACCTTGCCCTGCGCATTCACCGTGAGCCGCTTCTCGGCCACCGATGGGCGGGCGATGGTCGCTCCCGGCATCCTGCCTCCCGCGACACTCGTACATTCCTGTACGTCGTAACGGCACAGCCGCTCGCGCAGTTGCCGCTGGTGCGCCTCGCAGCTCACGCCGGCGTGCAGAGAGAACCCCTGCGCCTTTGCCACCCGCTCGTTGCGCGGGTCCTCGACCGCGAGCGCAGTGATCGTGCGCAACACCAGCGCCTCGCGTCCCGCCTGCGGCCCCACCGCAATGCGATACGTCACCGAGCTGCCGAGGAGTTGACGCATCCCATCCGTGTCCTCACCCGGCGCCAGCTCGAGCCACGCACTCTCCGCTCCGGCTCCTGCTTCGCTCTACCTCCTGCATCCCTGCAGTCGTCCGCATCGCGCCGCAACAGCCCCGTCCGCTCCAGCGCCCGCCCGACCCGCGCGGCGATCTGCTGCACCAGGTCCTCGAGTTCCTCGCGCTCCGGCGCCTTCACCCGCATGAAGCGCAGGCTCCCGTCGGGACGCGGCCCGTACACGCCGTCCAGGCAGAGCCTGTGGAGACTGCAAGGGCGCCATGGGTGATTATCCACGGCCGTTCGCAGATCCGGACAACCGGCTTTCCATGCGCGAAAAAGCGTGGTTTTCCACGGCTGTGGCGAACACGATGCGAATTGAATGTGAGCAATCCGTATGGTCTGTGTGTGCGTCCGTCAATGCAGGAGTTGGAAAATGGACGTCGACCCTCAGGAGTACGCGCAATTTCTCGCGTGGAAGGCGCAACAGGAGCAAATCGAGCGGCGCGTGGCGACGGTCAGGGCTGTTCTTGAGGCCGAATCGCGTGCCGACACGGAAGTTTTTTTTGCGCCCTTCAGCGCCGACAGCCGGTTCTGGATGAACGCCAGTTCGCCGATGGCGGGCGAACTGCAGGGTGTGCCCGCGATGAAGGCGCTTTTCGAATCCTTCATGAACGCCCTGGCGTCGGGGATATCTGTGACGATCACCAATGTGGTGGCGGGCGGGGATTGGGTGGTCACCGAGGCCTCGGGTCTGGCGGAAACAAAAGACGGCCGACCCTACAACTCGCACTATGTGCAGCTATGGAAATTCCGGGACTCTGAAATCGTTTATTTCAGAGAGTATCTCGACACCAAGCTCGTGGCAGATACCTTCGGTTTCTAGGGATCCCACCGCGGTCGGCAGTTCACTGACGGTCGGTGGGGTTATGTGTGGAGACCAGAAAGGCGTGCATGCGTGTGCCCCCGCCTCCTGACGCAGGAAATGCAAGGATAAGAAAAATAAAGCCCCTCCCCCACCGGATCCAACCCTCCGGGACGGCTAACGCCCGGTGTCGCTTCGGACATGGAATGCGGTGTGGTATTGCAACGACGCCCCACCATCACATTTTGAAGAGGCAAAACGAAACGCACCCCGAAAACCTTTCCGCTGATGAAATCGCGCAGCGACTCGCCGCCCTGCCCGCCTGGTCGCTGAACGATGGCAAGCTGTATCGCGAATTCCGCTTCACAGATTTTTCTGCCGCGTTTGGTTTCATGACCCGCTGCGCGCTGCTGGCCGAAAAAATTGACCACCACCCGGAGTGGTCAAATGTCTACAACCGCGTCAAGGCTGCGCTGACCACACACAGCGCCAATGGCATCACGGTGCTGGATTTCCAGATGACGGAGGCGACCTACACTTCAATAAAATCAGACCGGAAGAATGCAGGCAACTCTGAGCTCACACAACGTTTGCGCTACGCTGCGGACTGCTGCGGATGAGTCATGTCGCCATGCCCCGATAGCAGCCCGGCGATCGAGATGTCTTCATCCAGTGCGTCCCAATGCAATCCGCGCACGCTGATCTCAACCAGGTCGCGCTGCTCTGGTGTCGCGTGCAGCAACCGCGGGAACCATGCCAGCGGCACCCCCAACGTGCGTCCATCCGAAAGCTCTACCCACATTGTGCAATCGTCGAAATTGAGCGCTTTAGCTGAAATACTCATTCCATGCGTCCTCCAGGCGTAGCCTGTTTACCTCAACCAACTCAATCAGTTCCCGCAATGTCCTGGCGTTAAAACCGTCGTTTCTGGCCAAGCGAACCTCCGGCTGAAGCCAGAATTTCGCTTCGATGCCACCCTCCCGGATATGGATGTGTGGAGGCTCCATTGGATCGCCTTCGTTCGCGTAGAAGAAAAAGCGGAACCCTTTATAGCGGAGTACTACCGGCATTAACTGTCCCCGGGAACGGGCTCTATGGCCACGTATTATCGACGCAATCAGAAGAAAAGGCGACGGAGAGCATTGTCCAATGAGACATGAGCATAAAGCGGGGGCGTGATTCCAACGAGAAATGAGCTTGAAGGAGCGGTTTTTGGTGACCATGGCGAGCACGTTCCACCGCGTCAACGAGGCCACGCGCTCCTCACCTGCGCGCAGCACGGCGCCCTGCCGATCCCCGACCGCAGCGCACGCCGCTTCCCACACCGGTTGAGACGCCGCGTCTTCACACGCAGGATTTGCCCCGGGGATTCAGCATCGCGGATTCACCACAGCCAGGCAGCACCAATGACGCCTGCACTGTCGCCGAGTTGCGCGCGCAGGATTGGCGTGCGCATGCAATCGCCGAAGGTGTACTGCGCGACTCGTGCGCTCATGCCCTCAGTTGCCGCCTCCAGATTACTCGCGCCACCACCGAGAACGATGCAATCAGGATCGAGAAGATTGACGACATCGGCAAGCGATATCGCGACGCGTTGCGCCCATCGTTCGATCGCATCACGCGCTTCATCGTCGCCCGCGCTCCCCACGATTTCAATCTCTCGCAGCGAAAGCGCGCGTGAAGACCGCGCAAGAAACTCGCGTTCAACCGCAGCACCCGCAATGTATTGCTCGCGGCAATCAACAAGACCGCAGTAACACGCGCGCGGCTGGTGAACGCGCCCATAACGCAACGCTTCTTCTGCAATCCCCTGCTGTTGCCCGTGACCAAACTCGCCGCCAACTGCATTGGCGCCCTCACGCGCGACGCGATCAATCACCACGCCACCACCAACACCTGTGCCGAGAATCACGCCAAACACAACACGCGCCCCACGCGCTGCACCTGCGATAGATTCGGCAAGGGCAAAGCAATTCGCGTCATTCGCCATGCGCACGCGCCTTGCGAGCGCACGCTCAAGATCCGCCGCAAACGGTCGACCGTTCAAGCACACTGAATTCGAATTGCGTTGCAGTCCACTGAGCGGTGAGATAGATCCAGGCGCGCCGATTCCAACAGGCGTCTCACTCGACAGCGTCAATTCTGTCGCCATACGCGCAACAAGATCTACCACCGCACGGACCGTCGCGTGGTAGTCACCTTGGGGCGTCGCCACGCGTTCACGCCACAGGACTTCACTTTCACCGCGCACTGCCGCTGCTTCAATCTTGGTGCCGCCGATGTCGAGACCAATGCGTATCGCGCTCACGCGTCGTCACCCTTGCCCGCTGATGGATCGCTTCCACCTTCGCAAGGCTCCGTTGAATCAGTGCTGTCTTGCGCTTCGTCTTCATCCTCTGCGGCTTCCGCAAAACCAGATGTGACCGCAAACGCAATCGCTCGCCCGCCCGAAGACGTCACCGCGGCGCGCCAGCGGTGATTCGGCGCCAGCACACCGTGGTAGCGGGTGAGGTTCACACGTGGTTTCGGCACCAGTGCGGTGTTTGTCAGCAAAGATGTCGCGTCCATTGATCATGCGGCCTTGAGCGTTTTGCCATTGTTCACCTGATTCCGACGGTGGCTCAGTCTGGGGTCGCACCCTCGGCTGCGCAATGAGCACTCGCCGCGGCACACCCTCTTCTCAGGCGGAAAAGCCTGGGGCAGAATCTGGGAGGCCTTAACACCACCGATGCCAACGAGGACTTGCATCCATGAAAGCCAATAACCCCAAATACTCCGCCTGGTCTCTGCTCTGCGCCTCGCTGCTCGCCCTGGCAACCTCCGCCAGCGGCGCACCGGCCGACGCGCAACCCGCAGAGCCCGCCCTCGCCCGCACCATGAACGATGCCGACATCGCCTGGGGCCCCTGCCCGCCCTTCCTGCCGCAAGGCTGTGGCCTCGCCGTGCTGCACGGCGACGCGGCCAAACCGAACTCCGATGTGTTTCTCCGGATTCCGGCGCACGCGCCGCTGCCCATGCATTGGCACAGTTCGGCGGAGCGGATGATCCTTGTCGCAGGTGAACTGCGCGTGACCTATCAGGGCCAGCCAGAGGCGGTGCTCAAGCCTGGAAGCTACGCCTATGGCCCTGCGAAGCGACCGCACGAGGGCATGTGCGTAAGCGACGAGGCCTGCGTGCTGTTTATCGCCTTTGAGGGACCGGTGGATGCAGTAGCGGGATTACCGGGGGACGCGGGGCACTGAGGCTCCGGTCGCGGGCATGGCCCGCTCCTACGGCAGCGACCGGCGCATACCCGTCTCCCGGTAGGAGAGGGCCATGCCCGCGCCCGCCGCGCGAACGGCGCGCGCCCAGGGCAACACCATGGGGCCTACCCCTCTCCCGGTAGGAGCGGGCCATGCCCGCGACCGCTTGGCGAGATCAGCAGCGTATCCGCCGATTCTCCGGATCGTACATCGGGCGTAACGAGGCTTGAGCCGCGTAACGGACCCCGGCTACTTCGATCTCGTAGCTGAGCGCGAGGGGGTCGGCACCAGGCTCCAGATCCACGTACGCAAGCCCCACGGCTGCACCCAGCGTGTGGGCGTACATCCCTGAGCGGATGAAACCCACGATCTTTTCGCCTGCCCACACCGGCTCGTTGTGATAGAGCAACGGCGCCGGATCCTGCAAACGCAATTGCAGCAGGCGCTTCCTGAACCCCGATTCCTTCTGCGCAACCAGCGCCTCGCGGCCGATGAATCCGCCGGGCTTGTTCATCTTCACTGCAAAGCCAAGCCCTGCTTCCAGCGGCGTGTCTTCGTCGGTGATGTCGTGGCCCCAGTGCCGATAGGCCTTTTCCATGCGCAGCGAATTGAGCGCGTGATAGCCCGCATGCTTCAAATCGAAGGCCGCGCCCGCTGCGATGATCTCGTCATAGACGCCGGTCATGAATTCGGTG
>CAJADV010000587.1 GCA_903938575.1 uncultured Gammaproteobacteria bacterium | reverse complement strand
TCAGGTCCGCGTACTGCTTGGGCCCGGCCCACGGGAAGTCGGTCTCGTCGCCTTCAAGGTGCGTGTCGATCGGCGCATAGAGCAACAGGGTTGCGCCACCACCGGATCCGCGCCTTTCACCCAGCACATTGCCGGATATCTCGCTCATCGGGTGATAGCGGGCCTTCAGGCCGACGTCCTGCATATGGGCCGCGAGGTACTCGCAGACCTGCCGGGTGGCACCCGTCGGGCTGTGGATGTTGGTGATATCGAACAGCAGGCGCTTGAGGCGCCCGGCATCGAGGCGTGCGCAGGCAGCCTCGTAATGGCGCTGCTGCTCTTCGCTCAAGGGTTGCTGGACAGTCGGTTCCATGGCGTCTCCGGAGTACCGGTCAATCGTTGAAGGGAATGCGTTGCGGAGCGCCCAGCAGCAGGCAGAGCCCGTCAGCGGCTGCGAGCAGGGCACGATCGCCGCCGGCGCGGCCCACCCACTGCAAACCGAGCGGCATTCCGGCTGCATCGAGCGCAGCCGGAAATCCAAGGCAGGGCACGCCGAGTGCGGTCCAGATACGGTTGAATGCGGGATCACCCGTGGCCGCCACACCCGGGGGCGCCACGCCGGGTGCGCTGGGCGTGAGCAGCAGTTCATCGGGCCCGAGCAAGTCCTCGAAGGCGGTGCGGCAGGAAGACTGCATCGCAAGCGCCGCGGCGTATTCGGCCGCAGTCACGCGCTCGCCGGCGTCGATGAAGTTGCGAAAGACCTCGCTCACCTGATCGGCCTTGTTGCGGCGTATCTCGCCCAGGCAGCGAAAAGCCTCGTGGCGGTGCAGCACGGCCTGCGCCTCGGCAAGGCCCTCGAACTGCGCACCGAGATCAAGCTCGCGAACGCTTGCACCCGACTGCGCAAGCCGCGCTCCCGCGTCCTCCAGCGCGCGACGCATATCGGGCGATGCCTGCTGCCAGGTCGGACTGCGACAAATGGCAATGCCTGTCACGCGGGGTACAGGAAGCCCGATGTGCGCCTCGCCGGCTAGCACGGCATCGAGCAGAGCGATGTCCGCGACGGAGCGCGCGAAGGTGCCCAGGGTGTCGAGGCTGGGCGCCGTGGGCAGCATGCCCTCGATCTCGTAACGCCCGAAACTCGGTTTGAAGCCGAAAATCCCGCAGAAACTCGCGGGACGTATCACCGAGCCTGCAGTCTGGGTGCCGAGTGCGAGCGGCACCTGGCAATCCGCCACTGCGGCAGCCGAACCGCTGGAGGAGCCACCCGGCGTGCGCGAAGGATCGCGCGGATTGCGGGTAGGACCGGGGGAGTAGGTAGCAAACTCTGCGGTGACGGTCTTGCCAAGGATCAGCGCGCCCGCCCGACGCAGGCGCGCCACACAGGCGGCATCGCGCTGTGGGATATTGGCCGCGAAGGCAGGGCTGCCGTAAGCCGAGGGAATGCCCTGCACATCGATCACATCCTTCACCCCAACCGGCACGCCATGGAGCGGGCCCGTGGCCGCGTGGCGATCGAGTTCGCGCGCCTGTGACCAGGCGCCCTCGGCATCAAGGCAGGCCCATGCGCTGATCTCACCGTCGCGCGCGTCGATCCTCGCCATCATCGCGTCGAGAAACTCCTGAACGCCGAGTGTCCCCGCGGCAATGGCGGACGCCGCCTCGACAGCGCCGAGGCGCGCGGGATCAGCTGAGGTAGTCATACGGGTGGCCGATGCCCCCAGAGCATTGGCTGGTCGTAGTGGCGGATTTCCCAGTTCTCGCTGATCAGGCGTCCGCCGAATCCGTATTCCATGCCAAAGCCCGAGGGCGTGACCACATAGAACGAATGCATATGGTCGTTGGTGTGCTTGCCCATCTCGAAGATCATGGGGATCTTCATGTCCTTGGCGATATCGAAGCCGTAGCCCACGTCGTCTAGCGTGCGGGCCTCGAGCATGATGTGGTTCAGGCGTCCGCCCGGACGGCCCGGCGCCTCGGCCACCAGCGCAAGCGAGTGATGGCGCGGGTTGCAGTGCATGAAGATCGCGTCGTTGTCATCCCAGGCGATGGTGTCGGAGATCCGGAAGCCCATCACGCGCTCGTAGAACGCAATGGTGGCCGTCATGTCCTTCACCCAGTAGACGATATGGCCAAGGCCAAGGCCGTTGCCGGTGTTATAGCCGGAAACGCCGCGGCTTGGCGCCCAGGGCGTGTTCGACACCAGCGCCCCGTAAAAGATCTCGGTCGAGACGCCGATATGCGGTTCGTGAAAACTGTAA
This sequence comes from uncultured Gammaproteobacteria bacterium, assembly GCA_903938575.1. GTDB lineage: Bacteria > Pseudomonadota > Gammaproteobacteria > Pseudomonadales > UBA5518 > UBA5518. The sequence goes on along the minus strand of CAJADV010000587.1, from coordinate 8,151 downwards.
AGCGCCCGCACCTTGCGCTCCTCGCAGAGTGCAGCGCTGCCCGCTGCAACCTCGATGCCCTCCGCGCGCAGCGCCTCGGCGAGCGACTCCAGGTCCGCCATCGTCGCCACTTCCCAGCCGAGCGCCGCCATCGAGTCGGTTTTCGCGGGGTACAGGGTGAAACGGTGATGACGCTCGTCGATGCGCAGATCGAGGGCCTTGCCCTTGGCGCGCCGACGCACCTCTACGCCAAAAAGACCCGTCGCAAACTCGACCCACCGGGCCGGTTGCGACACGTTCAGGGCCACGTAGCCCAACGCTGAAACACCCATCGTCTTTACTCCCCTGCTCTGGTTATAGGGTCATCCCGCACGAGGCGGAACGCTCACTCACTGGCGACGAACTGCTCCGCATGGATATTGGCAGGATCCAGCCCCAGCCCTTCGAGGTGCTCACGCGCGGCGCGGACCATGCCGGGCGGACCACAGAGATACGCCACGCTGGCGGGATCGCGCGCGTCATCGGCAGTGATCGCCGCGACGGGATTGCCGATGCGCCACGCAGCACCGGCCGCACCCGAGTCCACCGAAATGCGTGTCGCGAGACCCGGCATCCAATGGGAGCGCAAATCCAGTTCATCCAGATTGAACAGGCCCTCGGGCGTGGCGCAGCCGAAGCTGAGCAGCACGTTGGGCCGGGCGCCGGGCCTCGCGCGGATCGCGTCGAGCATGGACATCATCGGCGCGAGCCCGGTGCCGCCGGCGATCATGATGTGCGGCGCCTTCACCTTGTCGCGCAGGAAAAACCCGCCGTAAGGGCCGGTGAGCGCGATCACGTCATCGACGCGGGCGCGATCACGCAGGTAATCGGACATCACGCCGCCCGGCAACAGCCGCACCAGCAACTCGATCACCGGCAGTGCAGCCGGCGAGGAGGCCATGGAGTAGCGCCGGCGCGCATCCGTGCCGGGCACGGTGAGTTCGACGAACTGTCCGGGCCGGAAATCGATCCAGTCGCCCTCGGCGAGTTCCAGCTTGAGGCGCACGGCATCCGGTGCGATGCGTTCGATCGTATCAATGAAAGCGCTTGCCTTGGCGGGCCCGCCAGCGCCCGCGCGACTGTCGTAGGCAAACTCGAACGCGCAGTCTGACACTGCCTCCGTGAGGCAGAGCAGACGCTGGCCCTGCGCCTGTTCGCTCGGCAATAACGAGCTCGCCACGCCCGGCCGCATGCGGGCATCACCGCCCACAAGGCGCGCCATGCATGAGCCGCAACTGCCGCTGCGGCACTGGTTCAGCACCGGCGCGCCGGCCGCCAGCGCCGCCTCGAGCACGCCGTGGCCCGCGGCCACGTCCACGCGCTGCTCCACGCCATCGGCGAAGCGCAGCGACACCAAACAGGCGGCGCTCACAACTCAGTCCTCGATTTTCTTGACCAGATAACCGGGCGCATCACCCGCGGCGATACGACGCAACCGGATGCTCGAGCTCTTGGTCGCGCCATCGACGCCCTTGCCCGGCGGCGCGATGCCGCGGTTGTAGCGCGAGGCCACCTTGCGCCAGGTAATCGGCGACACGTCGGTGGCCACCAGCTGCTCGTCGTCCCAACCGGTGCCATCGGCATAGAACTCGTGCATGGCCTCCCGCGCGTAGAGGTCGCAATCGTTGAATCCGTGCAGGCAGAGCGGCTTGAAGACACGCTCGTAGCGGTACTTGAACTTCTGGCGCTCTTCCTCGGTGGGACAGACCTTGACCAGCACTTCCCAGTATTCGTAGGTGTCATCGGTGATCGGCACGTACCACTCGTACTGCACGATATGTTCCTCGGGCCAGTTCTCGACCATCAGCACGCCAGGCAGCACCACGGAGGTGCGGTAGAAGCGGCCATTCAGGCCCTCGACCTTCGCGCCGAGTTCCTTGTTCTCGAGTACCGGCTCCCAGCGGTCGGTGAACAGCCATTGCATCAGGCCCTTGGGACCGTTCTCGTCCTCGATCAGGGTGATGCAGTCATCGCTCGCCGGGCGTATGCCGAGCGGCAGCACCCAGTTCATGGCCTGCACGATGGTGTTGTCCTGGTGGACCAGGATGTGGGCGTTATCGAAACCGTTCTCGCAGGCGATGCGCCAGTTGCAGTCGCCCGTACGGTGCATGCCGAGCACCATGGCGTTCTCGTCCAGCAAGCCCGGGCCCGGGGGCCACAGCGGGTGCGGGAAGCGCTCGCTGTTCTGCGGGAAGCGCACCGGCAGGTCCTCCGCCAGCGGCGGCACATCCTCGTCGGGGAAGGCGTCCTCGCGCACGAAGACGAAGATCATCCCGGCGATTTCCTGCACCGGGTAGGTGGTGATGCCGGTGGTGCCGATCAGCTTGTCATCGGGGTTGCCGACGATGGTGGTGAGACCGCCGGTCTGCAGGTCGTAGGTAAAGCCGTGGTACCAGCAGCTGATGGTCTGCTTGTTGAAGCACATGGGCTTGGCCGAGAGGCGCACACCGCGATGGACGCACTGGTCTTTCAGCGCGTGGATGCGGCCGTCGACCCGGCGCAGCACGATCGGGATGCCGCAGATCTGGATGCCCTCGACATGATCCTCGGGCATTTCATGACTGAAAAGCGCCGGGTACCAGTGGTTGATGAAACCCCAGGCCGCATCCTTGTAGGGCTGGTACTGGCTCTGCGTCTTCTGGTCATTGGTGCGGGTGCCGCTGATGGTGTTCAGGCGGCCCCGCGACTTGCGGCGCTGCGGAGGTACGGCTTCGTTCATGCGGGCACTCCTCGGTGGTGTCTGGGATTGTGGCTCGGCATCAGGAACGCATGAAAGCGGAGACGACGCTGTCGTGTTCCTCGGGGCGCTCCCACTGCGGCCAGTGGGCGCAGCCTGCCATCACGTGTTTGGTTGCGCCGGGGATGATCTCCTCCAGGCGGTCGGCAGCATCGGTGCCGTGGATCGGGTTCTTGTCAGTCCACAGCACCAGCGTGGGGCAGCTGATCGTGCGGATCTGCTCCTCGTTGAAGTAGAACTCGCGGATGTTGTCGGCAAACAGGCGGTCGTAGTATTCGAGCAGCGCGTTGCGGGTTTCCTCGTCCTGCCAGAGGGCAAGGCGCAGGTCGACCAGTTCCTCGGTGACGCCGCCGAGCGGCATCAGCCAGTCGAGGCGCTTTCGCAGCAGCTCGCGGGTGGGATTCATCAGCGCGTTCACGGAGGTCTCACGCAGGGCCGTCAGGTCGCTCGCACCCTCGTGGACTTTGGCGGGATCGAGGTGCATGCCCCAGGCGGTGTTCAGGATGAGTTTCGAGGTGCGGTCGGGGTGGTTCACCGCCATGTCGAGCGCGATCCAGCCGCCGAGAGACTCGCCCTCCACCGCCGCCTTCTCGATGCCCATGTGGTCCATGAGGTTCAGGAGCTGGTCGGTGAACTGGGAGAGCCAGTGGCCTTTCTCACGCGGGCCGGCGTTCGAGTAGACGGGCTTGGAGGACATGCCGTGCCAGAGATAGTCGAAGGCATGCGGCTGGCAAGCGGCCGACAAAGGCACCAGGTTGCGCGAGTAGGTCTCGGCATGACCGCCGCCGCCGTGCATCAGGAACAGGTGTTCTCCCTGCCCGCGACCGGAAATGACGCGTGACCGGTACTTGCCCGTATCGATGAAGCGGGTCTCGGTGCCGAGCAGGTCGAGGTGGATGGAGCGCATGGGGAGAAGTTCCTCGGGGGGCATGAAAGACGTCACAGAGCTGTTGAAGCCTACAACGATGCCCATAGAGGTTCAATAGAAAGTCTATTGATCTTCCGGGACGCGATCGCTAAGCTCGAATCCGGAACGGACACCTGCGCCAGAAGACGTCGCGTGGATGCCTGCCATGGGCTACGATCCGTTCGACTGGTCGCCAGAACCACCTGAAAACCCGAGGAACAACACCATGCAAAGATCTTCATCCAAGCGTCCGGCCGAGCTGCGACGCGCGCCACTTGCCCTCGCCATGATGGCAGCGGGCCTGCTTGGCAATGCCGTCGCCAACGCCGACAGCGTGCTCGAGGAAATCACCGTCACGGCCCAGAAGCGCGAGCAGAACCTGCAGGATGTCGGGATCTCGATCACCTCGTTCACCGGTGACCAGATGAACGCGCTCGGCATCAAGCAGAGCTTCGACGTCGCCGCTTTCACGCCGGGCGTGCATATCGGTGGCAGCCTTGCCGGCCAGAACACCCAGTTCACCATCCGTGGCGTGACCCAGAACGACTTCAACGACGTGGTCGAGGCACCGAACGCGGTGTACCTCGATGAAGGCTACATCTCCGCCTCGCAGGCCCAGACTTTCGCGCTGTTCGACATCGACCGCGTCGAGATCCTGAAAGGCCCGCAGGGCACACTGTTCGGTCGTAATGCGACCGGTGGTCTGGTGCATTACATCTCCCGCAAGCCGAACGACGAGCAGATGGAAGGCTATGTCGACGTGGGCTACGGCCAGTTCGACAGCTCCACTGACGCCAAGGACCGTACCGTGCAGGCCGCAGTCTCGGGCCCGCTCAGCGAGAACGTGGCAGGCCGCGTGGCCGTGCTCTATCACAAGCAGGATCCCTACATCGAGAACCTCTACCCCTACAGCGCGGTGGGTGGCTCGCCCGGCACGGGCGCCGGCGCGGATATGGCCGATGACGACACCAAGGCCGCGCGCGGCACCCTGGATTTCCAGGTGAGCGACGATGTGAAGGTGGAACTGCGCGGTAACATCGCCAACAGCGATATCTCCACCGGCCCGTACCAGTCGATCCCGGTGATAGGGATCTACGATGGTTCCGGTGGCCAGGGCGAACTGATCAACGTGGTCAATATCGGCGCGAACGAGACGCGCCAGAGCATCGCGGCAGACGGCACCGACAACGGCCGCGACCCCGCCGACCTCGGCTTCCTTGTGGATGCGGGCCCCCGTCCGGTAGCCGGCGGTGACTTCTTCGGCTACATCGATCCAGACGGCGACGGCCTGAAAACCTCCAGCGACCTCGCCTTCGAAGATGCTTTCTACCTTGACACCTGGGGCCTTGCCGGCACGGTGAGCTGGGACATCTCCGACAGCATGAGCCTCACCTCGATCACCGATTACAAGAACTACGAGAAGTTCATGTCGATCGACGTCGATGCCGCACCGGTCAACCAGCTCGGCAACTACGCCAAGATGGACTCCAACAGCTTCACGCAGGAACTGCGTCTGAACGGCAACACGGACGCGATGCGGTGGGTCGCAGGACTCTACTACCTCAGCATCGACGTCGACTCCATCAACGGGCTCAAAATCCCCAACGGGAGCATCCTGGAGGGCGCAATCCTGCCGCCAGGCGTGGGTGTCGATATCGGCGTGGATGCCAAGCTGAAGACCGAGTCCTACTCGCTCTTCGGGCAGGTCGAATACGACCTCACGGATGAACTGACCTTGATCACCGGCCTGCGCGTGATGCGGGAAGACAAAGACTACGACATGACCAACGGCTTCTACGCCTCCAACAGCGCCACCAAGGTGCACCAGGGCGGTTATGTGTTTGGTGGTCCGCTGGGGCAGTTCGCCGACAAGACCTCCGACGACCTCTGGGCCGGCAAGATCCAGCTCGACTACAAGGTCAGCGACGACCTGCTGCTCTACGCCGGCGTCAACCGCGGCGTAAAAGCCGGGAGCTTCAACGCCCCCCTGATCGGCAACTACAACCGGGTCGGCAATGACGGTCTGCCCTACGACGAGGAGATCCTGGTGAGCTACGAGGGCGGCTTCAAGGCCACCCTGATGGACGGTCTGGCCCGCCTGAACGGCGCAGCCTTCTACTACGACTACAGCGACTACCAGGCCTTCCTGTTCACCGGCGTGGGCGGCGTGGTGATCAACCGCGACGCCGAGACCACCGGCGCGGAACTCTCCCTGCAAATGACGCCTGCCGACGGCTGGGACGTGATGCTGGCGGCCTCCTGGACCGATGCCGAAGTACAGAAGGTGCCGCTCTCGCTCACCGCGCAGGACGTCAACCTCAACGTCAAGCCCACCTACACGCCGGAATACCAGGCCGCGGGCCTGGTGCGCTACGAGTGGCCGGCGCTCGGTGGCTCGATGTCGATCCAGGGTGATTTCGCCTACTCCGACGAGTTCTACTACAACCTGCGTAACTTCGATGCCGACAAGTTCGACAGCTACGTGATGTACAACGCAAGCCTCGGCTGGACCGACGCCGACGCGAAGTGGCAGATCACGCTGGCCGGTCGGAACCTGAGCGACGAGCGCGCGGGCCTGCAGGGTTACGACCTCGCCAACCTCTGTGGTTGCAACGAGGTGTCCTACCGCAACCCGCGTCTTTACGCGATGAACGTTCGCTACAGCTTCTGAGTGAGCAATACGCCGGCGTGATCCTGCGAGGGGTCACGCCGGCGTTTTCAATTCAGGGAGAACGATTTGATGGATCGGCGTGAATTCATGCTCCTCGGAGCCGCAGGCGTCGGCATTGCCGCAGGCCTTGCCGGTTGTGGCCACGAGGCCGTCGCTGCTGTCACGCGCACAGCGCCTGCAGCCCCTGTTCTGGACGCGACGGCCCGGGCCGCGCTGAACGCACTGGGCGAGGCACTCGCGCCCGGAGCGGCCAAGGCAGGTTTTGCCGATTACCTCGAGACGCAACTCACCGCCGCACCGGAACAGGCGATGCTGATGCTCCGTTATCTGGGCGTCCCCGCCCCCCACACCGACTTTTACCTTCCCGCGCTGGCGGCCGCACAGGCCTGGTCGCAACAGAAATTCGGCAAACCCATAGAAGCACTGGATGCCACCGCGACAGCGGAGCTCGTGGGCGATATCGCCGGCGGCAAACCCGCGCCCTGGGCTGCAGCCCCGGCGCCGTTTTTTTACTTTGTGCTGCGTGCCGACGCCGTGGACGTGGCCTACGGCACACGCGCCGGCTTCGAGCGCCTGGGTGTGCCCTACATGGCGCACATAGAACCCGCGGGAGACTGGTGATGGCCAATCGTGTGGATGCCGTGATCGTGGGCTCGGGTGCCGCGGGCAGCCTGATGGCAGCGCGTCTCGCCGAGGCGGGCAAACGCGTACTGATCCTCGAAGCAGGCCCCGCACGCGGCGCGCAAGACCTGGTGAGCAACGGGCTCTGGGGCCGGCGCCTCAAGTGGGGCGGTGCACCCGTGATCGAGACCGGCACACAACCGGTAGGCCACAACTTCAACACCGGCTGGGGAACGGGCGGCGCGGCGGTGCACCATTACGGCGTCTGGCCACGCCTGCACCCCGAAGACTTCAACGAGGCCAGCACGCATCAGCGCCACCTCGACTGGCCCATCGCCTACACCGACCTGCAGCCCTGGTACGACACGATCCAGCAGGAGGTGGGTGTCTCGGGTGACCACACGCAGGAAGTGTGGCGCCCTGCCGGTGCGCCCTATCCGCAGGCACCCGTTCCCGTATTCCCCCACGGCGAGGTGATCCGGCGCGGTTTCGCCGCAATGGGACGCAAGACCGCACCCATTCCCATAGCCATCCACACCGCGCCCAAGGGAGATCGCAAAGCCTGCATCTGGGACGGCTGGTGCGATGCAGGCTGCCCGATCGGTGCGCTGGCAAATCCGCTGGTTACCTACCTGCCCCGGGCGCTCGCCGCAGGCGCCGTGCTGAAGAACCGCGCGGAAGTAGCCGAGATCCTTCAGGACGCCTCGGGCTCCCGCGCGACCGGCGTGGCGTGGTTCGATGAATCCGGCGCGCGCCAGACCACCGAGGCCGCAACCGTGATCGTCGCGGCCTCCACGATCCAGAATTCGCGGTTGCTGCTGGCCTCGCGCGGCCGCTCGGCGCGCGGCATTGGCAACGCTTCGGACCAGCTGGGCCGTTACGTCATGATCCACCTCGCCTGCCCCGTCTTCGGGCTGTGGGACGAGGACACGGAACCCCATATGGGCGCGACCGGTGGCCAGCTACTGAACCAGGACGGCTACGCGAAAGTACGCGAGGGAGGCCCCTTCGGCAGTTACCAGTGGCTGATCGCGCAGTCCATGAAACCCAACGACCTGCTGGGCATTGCGATGAGCCGCGTGGACCTCTACGGCCCGGCGCTGGATGACTTCATGAAGCGCGCTACGCGCGGCTTCGCGATGATGACCGGCGTGGTGGAAGACGCGCCGCTCGCAGACAACCGTGTGACGCTGGACG
>CAJADV010000586.1 GCA_903938575.1 uncultured Gammaproteobacteria bacterium | reverse complement strand
TTGAGGCGCTGCATCGCCAGCGGATCGCCCTTCAGGGTGATGCCGCTCTCTTTCTTGAATTCATCGGCAAGGTACTCGATCAGGCGCATATCGAAGTCTTCGCCGCCCAGGAAGGTGTCGCCGTTGGTGGAAAGCACCTCGAACTGTTTCTCGCCGTCGACGTCGGCAATTTCGATGATCGAGATGTCGAAGGTGCCGCCGCCCAGGTCATAGACCGCGATCAGGTGGTCGCCGGGGCCGCGATCCATGCCGAAGGCAAGTGCTGCCGCGGTGGGTTCGTTGATGATGCGCTTGACCTCGAGACCGGCGATGCGCCCGGCGTCCTTGGTCGCCTGGCGCTGCGAGTCGTTGAAGTAGGCGGGTACCGTGATCACCGCCTCGGTGACCGGCTCGCCGAGGTAATCCTCCGCGGTCTTCTTCATTTTTTTGAGAACCTGCGCCGAGATCTGCGGCGGGGCCATTTTCTGGCCCTTCACATCGACCCAGGCGTCGCCGTTGTCGGCGCGGGCGATCGTGTACGGGACCATCTCGATATCTTTCTGCACCACCGCGTCATCGAAGCGGCGGCCGATCAGACGCTTGATCGCATAGAGGGTGTTGCGCGGATTGGTGACCGCCTGGCGCTTGGCCGCCTGGCCCACCAGGATTTCGCCGTCATCGCTGTAGGCGACGATGGAGGGCGTGGTGCGCGTGCCCTCGGCGTTCTCGATGACCTTGGGCTTGCCGCCCTCCATGATCGACACGCAGGAGTTCGTGGTGCCGAGGTCGATACCGATTATCTTGCCCATGTGAGTCTCCGTTTCCCGTCAGAGCGGGTCGGCTACCGTAGCCGAACCGCTGTTGTTTCGCTAATGACTGCAGATATTGGCCCGTTTCCGGGCTTTTCAAGGCACCTCAGGCGGTTTCGTCGATGCGCGGCGCAGGCTTCGCCACCACAACCATCGCCGGACGCAGCAGCCGGCCGTTCAGCGTGTAGCCCTTCTGCATGACCTGCACCACCGAATTGGGCACCGTGTCAGGCTGCTCGATCATGGCCATGGCTTGATGGAACTCCGGGTTGAAGGACTGCCCGACGGGCTCGACGGCCATGACCTCGAACTTCTGCAGAACATCGGAAAAACTCTTCAACGTGAGCTCCACTCCCTCGCCCAGTGCCCGGGTGGCCTCAGTGGGCTCGCCCATCGCGGCCAGCGCCCGCTCGAGGTTGTCCAGCACCGGCAGCAGCGCCCCGGCGAAACGCTCGAGCGCGAACTTGCGGGCGTTGTCGACGTCGCGCTCAGCGCGACGGACCATGTTCTGCGCCTCGGCCTGCACGCGCAGGAAGCGATCCTCCGCTGCCTCCAACTGCTGCTGGTGCAGCTCGATCAGCTCGGCTGCGGCATCGCCCTCCGGCGCCGGATCGGCGGACTCGGACCCGTCATTGCGGGTGCTGTGATCGTCGGACACGGAACCTCCTCGTTCGGTACAGCTGAGTGATCGGGTCGAAATGGGGGCTCGGCAGGCCATTTCAAGGCCCACCACGCAGCAAGCTCCTGCTTAGGGGGCCGAAGAGCTGGAGACCCAGGCTTCAGACGCCCCGAAGTGCCGCGGTCAGCATGCGCGCCGTGATATCGACCACCGGGATCACCCGCTCGTAGGCCATGCGGGTAGGGCCTATGACACCGAGTACGCCCACGGTGCGACCGGCGGTCTGGTAGGGCGCGGTTATAAGGCTGAAATCGAGCAGCGGCCCGAAACCGGCTTCCTCACCAACGAAAATCTGCACTCCCTCGGCGCGGGAGCTGCGCTCCATCAGGTGAAGCAGGTCCTTCTGCTGCTGGAAGGCCTCGAAGAGCTCGCGCAGCCGCGACATATTGTCGCCGTGAGCGGTGTCGAGAAGGTGCGACTGACCGGCGAGTACGTAGCCGGCCTCGCGGCCCTCGGGGATCAGCGCGCGACTGGCCAGGCTGATAGCCCCCTCGAGCAGTCCGTCGATGGTGGCGCGGGTGTCTCGCATCGTCTGTAACAGGTCCTCGCGAACGCGCTCCAGGGGCGCCCCCGCAAAGCGGTTGTTGAGGTAATTGGCTGCCGAACGCAGCTCGAACTCATCGTATTCGCGATCGGTGTAAATGATGCGGTTCTGCACTTCACGCTGGTCCAGCACGAGGATCACCAGCACCCGAAGACCCGACAGTGGCAGGAACTCGACGTGCCGGAGGGTCCCCTCATCGGCGCGAGGCACCGTCACCAGACCGGTCTGATGGGTGATCCGTGACAGCAGGTTGGAGGCTGCGGCGACCAGCTCGGGGGTGGTCTTGTCAGGGTCGAGCTGGTGGCGAATGTCCTCGATATCTTCATCGTGCAGCGACTGCATGGTCACCAGCGTATCGATGAAGAAGCGATAAGCCCGCGCGGTGGGCACCCGTCCGGCCGAGGTGTGAGGGGTCTGCACGAAGCCTCGCGCCTCGAGCTCCGACATCACCGCACGCACGGTGGCCGGACTGACGGGCACGCCGCTCTCCTGCACCAGCGTGCGCGACCCAACCGGCTGCCCGCCGCGGATATACATCCGCACGAGGGTGCGCAACAGCTGTTGCTCACGTTCCGACAGGGCCAACCCGTTCATCAGCGCAAGCGCCTCACCATGGCCAGTTCGGCGGGATTCTAGCACCGCGCGAGGTCTGCGCCGGAAGCCCCGTGACGAGCTGAGCGGCTATGAGGTATAAACCCACGCATGCTGCGCTCCCTAGCGATCCGAAACCACAGCCTCATCGCCACCCTCGACCTCGAGCTCGAGGGAGGGCTCAGTGTGATCACGGGGGAGACCGGCGCAGGCAAATCGATCGTGCTGGAGGCACTGGGCCTCGCGATCGGCAACCGTGCCGACTCGCGCGCCTTGCGCGAAGGCGCCGAGCGCCTGGAGGTCAGCGCCGAGTTCGATCTTGAGTCCATGCCCACGGCGCGGGGTTGGCTCGCAGAGCGCGAGCTGGAGCAGGACGGGCAGTGCCTGCTGCGCCGCGTGCTGACCCGCGATGGCCGCTCGCGCGCGTGGATAAACGGACAAACCGCGACCCTCGCCGACCTCAAATCCCTCGGCGACCTGCTGGTGGATATCCACGCCCAGCACGAGCACCACGCGCTGCTTGTGCGAGCCACCCAGCAGCGGCTGCTCGATGAGTTCGGGGGTCAGCTCGAACGATCCCGTCAGGTCGTGGCCGCCTACAGCGCCTGGCGCGCCTGTCGCGACGAACTCGCAGCACTCGAAGCCGGCGCGCGCGAGCGCGAAGACCGTCAGGAACTCCTCCGCTACCAGCTGCAGGA
>CAJADV010000585.1 GCA_903938575.1 uncultured Gammaproteobacteria bacterium | reverse complement strand
GATACACCCCACGTTGCTGGACGTCTCGCCGGTGGAGGCTCATTACCGCTGGCAGGGCGCTGGCAAATACGTGGGGCTGTGCACCTGGCCGGTGGGCGCGAATACCGGCGATGGGGGCTGGAAAGGGCTGCCACCCGTGAGCGGCATCGCGGGAGAGGACGCCGAGGCCGCGCGCTTTGCCTGGCTATTCCCCACCATCGGCATCAACGTGATGGCCAACCATGTGTTCCTGCTGCTGGCACGCCCCACGGCCGCCGGACACACGGCTGAAACCGCCTATCTGCTGACGCATCCGGAGTCGGTGGCGGCAAGCGGGGACCCTGAGGGCGATACCGACGAGTTGCTCCACTTCTGGGACACGATCAACCGCGAGGACATCGCCGTGGTCGAGCGGGTACAAGACGGTCTGCGCAACACGGCCTACGAAGGCGGCCGCATGTGCTCGCGCTTCGAGGAGTCCTGCCACCGTTTCCAGAACATGGTGATCGACCATATCCTCGGCATCGCACGCGTGCCGCCGGGGGACGATCCGGAGACCGCGCGGCGCTTCGGTCCGCCATACCTCGGCATCCACGCCTGAAGGCGCGCCCGTTCAGCCCACCACCGCCTCTGAGGACAAGCGCCATGCCCGTGCAATCACGCCTCGTCAATGCGGCAGCCATCGCCGCCTCCGAACTGGAAGACTGGGGCCCGGTACCGGTACCGATCGGAACGCCGGTGTCACAGCTTCGCGGCCGGGTGATCAGCGCGAATGCCGACGGGTCAGAGGCGGGCGTGTGGGAGTGCAGCCCCGGCACATGGGTGCGCCAGGTGATGGACGCTGAGATCGCAACGTTCTTATCGGGTCATGCCGTATTCACACCCGATGACGGCGAAGCATTCCACATCCTCCCGGGAGATGTGGTGTTCTTTCCGGCCAACAGCAAGGGCGTCTGGGAGATCCGCGAGACTACCCGCAAGAGCTATCTCACCTACAAACCCGGTTGATACTGAATCAGAGCCCGGGGATATCCATCACCCGAGCGAGCTCAAGCAGCAATCGTTCTACATCGATGGGTTTGCCGAGGCAGCCCACCATGCCGGCCTCGCGACATCTGGCGGCCTCTTCAACGGGGGAATGCGCGGTCATCGCGAGAATGGGAGGACAGCCGTCCCCGAGCCGGGCGCACAAATTGCGCGCCGCCTCGAAACCATCCATCTCTGGCATCTGCAGGTCCATCAGGATCGCGTCAAACGCAGCACCGGCCCCCGTGGCCGCATCAAGGGCCTCGAGTCCGTTCTCGGCGGTGGTCACGATAATGCCGGCGCGCTCGAGGAACTTACGCGCCACCAGCTGATTGATGGGCATATCGTCTACCAGCAGCACCCGACGGCCTCGCAGACCGGGATCGCACACGCTTGCATCGAGCGCAGCGGCAGCACCGGGTTTTTGGAGATCACCTGAGGGTTCGCCCCGCTCCCGCGGCAAAGACACACCGAAACAGAAGCGCGAGCCAACACCGGGCGTGGATACCACCTGCAGCTCGCCCCCCATCATCCTCACCAGTTGCGAACTGATGGCGAGTCCCAGACCGGTGCCGCCAAAACGCCGTGTGGTGGAGCTCTCGGCCTGCGTGAAAGGCTCGAAGAGACTGCTCATGTACTCCGCGGGAATGCCGACTCCGGTATCGGTAACGACGAAAAGCACCTCATCGGTGTCGATCGACGATTCCACCCGCAGTTCGACGGTGCCCGCAGGAGTGAATTTGATCGCATTGGAGAGCAGGTTAATCAACACCTGTCGCAGCCGCAGCGGATCACCGCAGACCCGGGAGGGCAGACCCGGCGCAAGCTCCAGCCGCAGTATCAAACCGCGGTCGCCCGCCATGACCCCGAGCATCTCCTGCACTCTGGCAAGCAGGGCGCGCAGATCGAATCCAACGATGTCCAGCTCGAGCTTGCCGGCATCCATCTTCGAGGCGTCGAGCAGGTCGTTGATGAGTGTCAGCAAATCCGTGCCGGCAGCATGGATCATGCCCGCATAATCCCTGACCCTCACCAGCTCGGACTCGGCGCCGGCCAGCTGGCTCAAGCCCAGAATGGCCGTAAGCGGCGTCCGGATTTCGTGCGAAACCATGGCGAGAAAGCGACTCTTGGCCTGGGTGGCCTCGTCGGCCGCGCGCAGGGCCTCGGCCTGGGCCTGCTGCGCATTGATACGATCGGTGATATCGATAGAGGAGCCCACAAAGCCCGCGAACATGCCGTCTGGCGTGATGCGCGGCGCGCCGTGGTCGAGCACCCAGCGCCAGCTGCCATCCCGGTGCAACAGCCGGTAATCCTGCTGGAAGGGGCGACGCGTCGCAAATGCCTCAAGGTAGGTTCTGAAGCATCGCTCGCGATCGTCCGGATGCACGCCGCCCAGCCAACCGTCGCCCAACTCAGCCTCGAGGGAGCGTCCGGTGAAGTCGAGCCATGTCTGGTTGAAGTAATCACCGCTCGAGTCGGGCGCGGCGGTCCAGATCATCGCCGGCGTGGCATCGGCCATCAGTCGGAACCGCTGTTCGCTCTCCCCCAGGGCCGCGGAGGAGCGTCTGATTTCATGCTCGAACTCGAGCGTACGGCTCAACTCCTGCAGCGAGACCATGTACGCGTCGATCTCCAGGCGATGGACCGTAGCGGCAATGTGCAAGCCAGGGGTATCAGGGCTGTCGGAACGGATGAACCAGCGCTGCTGGTCCAGGATCACACCGCTCGAAGGCTCGAAAGCCAGCACCGCAGCGCGCAACTCGCTGCCGGTTTCACCGAGAAGGGCATACACGTTTTCGATCTGCGTAGACCGCGGAGCAAGCAGACGCACGGCCTCCGGGTTCAGCAACTCGATGGCACCGTCACGACGCATCAGCAGCAGCCCGACCGGCGCCTGATAGACGAAGCGTAAAAGCGTCTCGTGTTCGGCGCGGAGCGCCTCCAGTGATTCGCTCATGGGTTCAGGAGACTCTGCACCACCACATACATGGTGGGTGTCTCAGGACCCTTGAGAAGCCGCAAACGCACCGGCGTGGGTCGCATGCGGAAGGTGAACACATAATCGATGACGGCATCGATAGCAGACTCTTCCTCGAACCGCAGGGCCACCAGGTAATTGTTCATGCAGGGGGCCACATCCCGGAAGAAATGGCGGCCAATCACGCGTCCGTGGCTCAGACCTGCAGACCGCGCCTCCGAGGCGTTGAAGACCGTGACGACACTGGTGCGATCCATCCCGATGACACCGAAGGCCAATGCGTCGAGGGCAGCGTCATCAGCGGCAGCAAGGGCCGTCAGCAAATCGTCTTGATCAAACAACATATGCATTCTCTCGACGGAGGCGGCCGTGAGGGGAACAGCCTGAACCAAGCGAGCGTACCGCATAAAGGCTACATCGCGGCGGCGTAGTCCAGGCTAGTCTCTCCTCGCTCACCGGCCAAGCTCCCCGAGCGCATCACGGGTCTGGCGGATCAGCGTGCGTAATCCAGGAATGTCGGCAGTCTCGCCCTCGTGCTGGGCGATCATCACCCGCCGCACCGGCAGGTTGAGGTAACGCCGCATCAACTCGCGGTCTAGCGAGCCGCGGAACTGCCAGCTGCCGGGCCAGACGGTGAGCTCCACCTCGGCGGGATCTCGCCCCGCGTCACGCGCCGCAGACTCCAGGTCCCGCATCCGCTCGGCCAGATCTTCGGGGGATATGACGTAAGGATAGAAGCCGTTGCCAAGGCGCCCGGCGCGGCGCGCAGCCGCGGCCGTGCTGCCGCCCACGATGATCGGCACGCCGCCCGACTGCACGGTTGCCACGTCGCAGAACACCCGATCGAAGCGCAGGAACTCTC
>CAJADV010000584.1 GCA_903938575.1 uncultured Gammaproteobacteria bacterium | reverse complement strand
GCCGCTCGCGCGCATCAACGACAAGAACGTGGGCTCGCTCGGTTTCGCCTGGGAGCATGATCTCGGCGCGCCGCGCCGCGGGCAGGAGGCGACGCCCGTGGTGATCGACGGTGTGATGTATACCTCGGGCACCTGGGGCTACGTCTATGCGCTCGAGGCCGCCACCGGGAAACTGCTGTGGAAATACGATCCCGAGGCCAATGTCCAGTCCGCGCGCAATCCTTGCTGCGACCTCGTGAACCGCGGTGTCGCGGTGTGGAAAGGCAAGGTTTACGTCGCCTCCGTCGACGGGCGTCTGCACGCCGTCGAGGCGGCTACCGGCAAGCGGGTGTGGGTCGCGGATACAGTGGTCGATCACGCCATGCCCTACACCAGCACCGGCGCGCCGCTCATCGCCGGCAAGGTGGTGGTGATCGGCAATGGCGGCTCGGACATGGGCAAGACCGGTGTCCGCGGCTACATCAGCGCCTGGGATCTCGAGACCGGACAATTCGCTTGGCGTTTCTATGCGGTGCCCGCGCCCTCGGGGCCGCAGGAGCATCCGGATCTGGAGGCGGCCGCGAAGACCTGGGACCCGCGCAAACCCGAGCATCACGGCGGTGGTTCGCCCTGGGATGGCCTGGCCTACGACGCCGAGCTCGACCTCGTGTACTTCGGCACCGGCAACGCGGCGCCCTACGACCTCACCGATATCGGGCCCACGCAGTTCGATGCGCTCTACACCGCGAGCATCGTGGCGGTGAAGGGCGGCACGGGGGAGTACGCCTGGCACTACCAGGCCGTGCCGCACGACGAGTGGGATTTCGACACCGTGCAGAAATTCGTACTGGCGGATCTGCCGTTCGCGGGCACGACGCGACAGGTGATCATGCAGGCCTCGAAGAACGGATTTTTCTACGTGCTCGACCGCCGCACGGGCGAGCTTCTCGCCGCGAAGAACTACACCTACGTGAACTGGACCAGCGGCATCGACATGAAGACGGGCCGCCCGATCCTCACCGAGACCGCCAACTGGCACGTCGCGCCGAAGAACGTCTATCCCTCGTGGGCCGGCGGCCACACCTGGATGCCGATGTCCTGGAACCCCTCCACCCGGCTTATGTACATCCCGGTGATCGATGCCTCGAACGTGTGGGTCGACATCGCGCGTAACGGCGGACAGATCAAGTACATCCGCGGCTTCTTCACGGTGGGCGGCATCATGCCGGACACGGCGTATGACGAAGCGGCGTACGAGCGCCTTTATGGGCCGCTCCCCCCACTCGATGACCTGAGCCGCGAGCGGGAGGGGCATCTGGTGCGTGAGCTGATCCGCGCCTGGGACCCGGTAGCGCAGAAAGTGGTGTGGGAACACGAGACCTCGGGCGGCGCGCGCGGCTATGACGGCGGCACCATGAGCACGGCTGGCAACCTCGTTTTCCAGGGTCGCGGCAACGGCGAGCTCTGGGTCTATGCTGCCGACAGCGGCAAGGTGCTGAAAGTGATCCCCACCGGCAGCCATATGATGGCCGCTCCCTCCACCTTCGAGGTGGGTGGCGAGCAGTACGTGGCGGTGCAGGCCGGTTACGGTGGCGCCGGCATCACGGTAGGGCCGATCCCTGCCTCGAGTGCCGCAAGCCGCCACCAGAACACCAACCGCATTATCGCCTTCAAACTCGGTGGCGGCGCGGTGCCACTGCCGCCGCCGCTGGTGATCCCGCCTTTCACGCAAGCTCCCGCACAGACGGCCTCTGCGGAGCAGATCACACGGGGCGAGACGCTCTTCGTGCAGGAGTGCACGCGCTGCCACCAGTTCGGGCCGAGCGTGGCTCCGGATCTGCGCAAGCTCTCTCCGGGCTCGCACGCGGGCTTCAAGGACATCGTGTTGCGCGGCGCACTGGCGGCAAACGGCATGGGCCGTTTCGACGACCTGCTGAGCGAGCAGGATGTCGAGGCGATCCACGCCTACCTGATCGACGAGGCCCGCAAGGGCTGGGAAGCGCAGCAGCAGGCGGCGCGCTGAGCGTGCGTCACCGCGTGGCAGTTCTCGCGGTGATCAGCGCTCGGCCTTGAAGCCCGCCTTGTTGGCGTCCCATGCGCCGGGTCCCACACCCTTCTCGCGCAGCTTGTACTTCTGCACCTTGTTGGTCGGGGTGTAGGGCAGGGTGGCCACGATCTCGATGTAACGTGGCACGAAGAAATAGGGTGCGTTTTCGTTGATGAAGCGCGCGAGCTCCAGAGGCTCGAGCGTGGTGCCGGGCTTCAGGACCAGGTCCAGTTTCAGTTCTGTTTCGGCTTCCATCAGATCGCTCGGCACGCCGAAGGCGGCACAGTCGGCGATGTCCGGGTGCCGGCGCGCGACCATCTCGACCTCGAAGGTGGAGATATTGCGACCCTTCAGGCGCACGGCGTCTTTTTTGCGGTCGGAAAAGTAGTACCAGCCGTTGGCGTCGCGTTTGGCCATGTCGCCGGTCTTGTACCACTCGCCCTCGTAGGCCGCCGCGGTAGCGGCCGCGTCGTCGAAGTAGCCATTGAAGATCAGGTGCGGCTCGCGGGGGCGCACCCACACCTCGCCGGGCTCGCCCTCGGGCACGTCCTGCCCGTTGTCATCAGCGAGACGCACCTCGAGCCGGGGCGAGGGCTTGCCACAGCTGTTCGGTGGCATGGGCAGTTCGTCACGCGGCGCATTCAGCAGGGTCATCGCCTCGCTCTGGCCAAGGCCCTGCGGCATCAGTTCCACCGCGAAGCGCTCGCTGAACGGGGCTGCCAGCGCGGCTGGCATGGGTACCGCCATCAGTTTGCGCAGCGTGTGGCGCGCATCGTCGGCACGGGCCGGGGCATTCCACAGCAGCATGTGCATGGCGCCCAGCGTGAAGCTCTGTGTCGCCTTGTAGTAGTCGACGCGCTCCCAGAAGTGCGTCACCGAGAAAGCGGGATCCATGGCAAGCGGGATGCCGGCGATCAGCGCGCGGAAGATCGCCGTCACCCAGGCGGCCGAGTTGTACATCGGCAACACACTGTAGGCGATGTCACCGGCTGTGGTGCCGAACATGGCATTGCCCGAGTCGACGGCGTTGAACCACACACTGTGGCTCTGCATCACGCCCTTGGAGCGCCCGGTGGTGCCCGAGGTCCAGAGCACGGCGCAGGTGTCGCCGGCGCGCTGCGCGCTGATATCGGGCTCGGGGGAGTCGGGCACATAGAGGGCGTCGAAGGACATGGCGCCCGGGATCAGGTCGGGATCTCCCAATACCGCGATGCGGCGCGTTTGCAGTTGCTCGAGTACCGCGCCCAGACGTGGCGCATGAGCCCCGTCGGTGACCACGATGTGCGGGCGGCTGCGGTTTACCGTGTCCTGCAGCCAGTCACCCTTGTAGTCGGAGTTGATCGGCACCCACACCGCGCCCAGCTTGTTCGCGGCGAGGGCGAGAAAGATCACCTCCGGGGCGCTGCCCATGTAGAAGGCCACGCGCTCCCCGGCCACCAGCCCCTGAGCTGCGAGTCCTGCGGCGAGGTCGTTCACCCGCTGGTTCACCTGCGCGAAGCTGAAGCGCTGTTCGCCGTCCATCAGGAACACGGCGCCGGGTTGGGCCGCCGCCTGCATCTGCAATGCGCGCCCGATCGTGCGCAGGGTGGGGTGCTCGAACTGCAGTGCGTTCATCGCGGGCTCCGGCCAAATGTGCTCGGAGCGGGATACAGCAATTCCCGCCCTGTTTCAAGCCGATGCCACGGCGGCATGTGTCGCACGCGAGGGGACGCGAGCGTCGCGGGTGACGCAAGGCCCCTGCGGGTGCCTGCGGCAGGGCGCAACTGCGTGGAGCGGGCTCTCGGCGAGCGACACCGCTCTGGCCTGTTTTTCGTCGCGGCCGCGTGCGAGCATGGGCCTTCAAGGCTGCCGTATTCACCGCCGTGAGAGCGGGCGAGCGGTTGCACGATCCGGTCAACGAGAGGAAGAGTCAGGCCATGCTGCAATGGAACATCGGTGCCGTGACGGTCACACGGATCGTCGAACTCGAAGTGCCCGTCCCCTATGATCCCGCGCATCCATTCCTGCCCGGGGCAACGCCGGAGCGCCTGCGGGAGATGCCCTGGCTGTACCCGCACTTCGTGACCGAGGAAGGGCACCTCAAACTCTCGATTCATGCGCTGGTGGTGCGCGCGCCCGGGCTGACACTGGTGGTAGACACCTGCGTGGGCAACGACAAGCCGCGTGCCTTGATGGGCGGCGTGGCGCTGCAGACAGCGTTCCTCGAAAGCCTTGCGGAGGCAGGATGCGCGCCCGAATCGGTGGATGCCGTGGTGTGCACGCACCTGCACGTGGACCACGTGGGCTGGAACACCCGGTTGGTCGATGGCCAGTGGGTACCCACCTTCCCGAATGCGCGTTACCTGATCGGTCGCCGCGAGTACGAGCACTGGAGCGCCGACGGCGATCCCGAACAACAGGAAATCCTCGTCGATTCGGTAAAGCCCATTTTTGATAGCGGGCTGGCCACGCTGGTCGAGATGGACCACCGCATCTCGCCGGAAATCTCCCTGATGCCCACCCCCGGCCACACCCCGGGCCATGTGAGCGTGCTGATCGAGTCCCAAGGCGAGCGCGCCATGATCACCGGCGACATGCTGCACCACCCCTGCCAGTTCGGGCATCCCGAGTGGTCGCCTCCTTTCGACAGCGATCCGCTGGCGGGTGCGGGGATGCGCCGCTCCGTGATGGAGCGTGTTGCCGGCGAGCCGGTGCTGGTGATCGGCACGCATTTCGCGGCGCCGACTGCCGGGCATGTGGTGCGTGAGGGAGACGCGTTTCGTTTCGAGGTGGAGTGACTTAGCCCAAGAGGCGGCGCGCGAGGAGGCTTTGCATGTCGCGCCGGCCGTCGCAGATGAGGTGGATGATCACTCCACGACCAGAGGTCTGGTAGATCACGCGGTAGG
>CAJADV010000583.1 GCA_903938575.1 uncultured Gammaproteobacteria bacterium | reverse complement strand
GGCATTGAGGATCGCTGAGGGGATCAGATAGTCGTCCGTTGAGCCACACCCGGTGGCTATGCCAGCCAAATCGCAAAGTACGTACAGTTCCGACGACACGTTCAATCCCGTTTTAGCCCGGAATGCAGCTACCGACTTAGCCAGCTCGGTGCCGATCGCTCCCTTGCCGGTCCAGCCGTCGATGAATGCGATCGTTGAAGGTTCGCGCTCGTGGCAGATATGTCTCAGCGCGACCTCGTCAATCCCGCGGTCACGGATGATCGATAGCGAATAGTGCGCCGCCTCGACGCTGAACACTTCAGTCAGCAGGCGCTTGAGCGCCACGCCCATCGGCGTGCCCGCGCGCGCCAGCGACACCAAGGTGATCCCGCCAGGCCGCGCGGCGAGGATACGCAAGGCAACCCAGTACAGATCCCGCGCCATCAAACTCGCATTGTCCTCGACAGCCCGGTCGAACAGCGCAAGGTACTCGGCGGACGGCTGCCGCTCGATACCAATAACCTCGCTGTAGTGCTTCCGGCCGCTCTGAATCAGGCGCTCCTTCTGCTCGACGTCGGCGATCGGCTCGACGGTCAGTTGCTTGAGCAGGAACGACACATCACCGGCGGCATAGCTTCCGCTGAACATTCAGCAGCCCTCCGGAGCGAGGGCGAACGACTGCAGCTCCGCAAACGGCGCCTTGCCGAGCAGGAGCGCGCCGTCCCCTAGAGCCTGCTTGAATCGCAGGCCTTCGTCGGCAGCCAGCGCCAGCTGCGAGCCCGACGGCATGAGCTGCACGTCACAGAGCTTCATGAAATCGAGATCGGTGATGCTGTCACCGGCGCCGATGGTGAACGGCGTGCCGTTCTCGGCGCGCTCGCGTTCCAGCAAGTAGGCGACAGCTGCTGCCTTGCCAAAACCCGGCGGAATGACGGCCATGTTGTTGCCATTCACGTGCAGCGTGTAGTCGCTTCGCGTTCCCATCCACGGCAAGATGACATCGCGTGCGACTTCAGCAACTCGCTGCCCATCGCTCGCCTTGTGCTTCACGACCAAGTAGACAGGTAGCTCAGCGTCATATACCAGCCAGCAGCGCAGGTCGGCAGTGCCTGCGCTTTGCTCGATATCCGCGAGCAGCCGCTTGAGGTTGTCTTCTTCGCGCTGCAGCAAAGGTGCCACTCTCTCGTGCCATACCGGATCGACTGTGCCGTCCTGCAGCAGGATTGTCGCGCCATGGCTGACCACGGCCAGCCCCTTGAACTTGATCAGAACACGACGGTAAGCCGCGATGTTGCGCGCGGTCACCGGAATGATCTGGTCTGCTGCCTGCAGCATCCTCAGCAGCGCGCGTTGCCCTGGGTTACTGTATGAAATGACGTCGCCGTTGGCCAGTAGCGCCGCCGGTTCCAGCACTGACTCGACATCGCCATGTTTGCGCAGGCTGGAAAACAGCGTGTCGTCCAGATCGACGAAGGCCAAGGTACGAACACCCATCACACAGCCTCGACGGAGCGGCGCGTGCCGGCGGTGCGCCGCACAGTGCCCGTCTGCAGGTTGACTTCAATGCAGCCTGCGTGACCGCCGATCTCAGCGACTGTCTGGCGAACCGGGCCGCTAGACGGCGTCTCATGAACGACCAATACCTGACCGTAGTCCTCGCGGCGATAATTGTAGAGGAAATTCGGGATTCCTTCGCCGTAGGGGTCTGCCACTGGCAGTGCGCTGCGCACATCGGCGCCAACCAGAATTGGCGAGCGGGTCGTCGACTGCACGAACACCGCCAGCCCCGGGCACCGTGCCGCTAGGGCGCTGGCCAACCGGTAGGCAGGGTGCATGAATTCACCGGTACCAACAACCAGCACGGGCAAGGTACCCACAGACGCTACGCAATCGTCGATCGTTGCCTCCGGCAGTTCGATCTGCCGGTCCAGGCACAGGCGTCCGGAGTACGACGACACCCAGCCACGGCGGCACCCGACCCGACCATACGCGGCAGCCGCTCCAGGCAAGCGAGCATCGGCGCTCCACTCAAATTCGTAGGCTCCACTCAGGGCGCTGACGACGTCGACCCGGTCTATGCCCGGCACCTCCGCCACCCGCCGGGCAGCCTGCCCGTTGCTGAAATCGGTGATAAGCACCAGCACAACGCGACGCAGCGCCGGATTGATGACGCGCAGCCCGCCTACCAGATCCGCGAACGTGCGCCCTGTGGAGGCCTCGTCATCGCAGATCACGATGGTCTCTGCCGCGCACACCCGGGTGCGCAACTGCGCGTCATCAGGGACATACAGAAACTGCCGCGTCGCGTGGCTATGCGCCTCCTCGAACGCCACCACCTGAGCACCCGCCAACGGGTAGCGCGTGGTCTGCACAAAGGCCGCGCGCCGGCCCGGCAGACCCAGGAATGTCTCGAATACCCCATGCCCGAGGCCGGTCCCCGTTTCGGCCATGCCGATGAACAGCACGTCGCCCACATCACGACCAAGGGCCGTGTCGACGCCCTGCGCGAGATATGCATGCAGGTCCGCCATCGCCGCGACGGGCGACGGCCAGTGCTTACCTAGTACCTTGCTCAGGAAAAGAAATCCGCGCTTGGTGTTGCTTCGCGCGGCAAAGCCACACAGATCGCGCAGCGCGTATGCGTTGTCGCCACGCACTCGCACGCTCAGCGTGCCGGTCGGCAGTGTCACGCTGACTGTGACCATGCCCGTCACGCGACCTCGTGCTGGGGCTGTGCTTCGTCGCGCAGAACTTCAATCGAAGGAATGATCATCGCCACCGGGATTTCGCTGACGCGGACGCCCGTCTTCGGCGAGACCACGGGCAGGTAATGCGGGTCAACATACCCCTTGAACGCGATCGCCGGCAGGTTCACGCCCGACAGGCACGACATATCGATACCACCGGATGCACGCGGATTGATCTCCAGCAGACAGGCGTTGCCGTTTACATTGTCGCGGAACTGAACGTTGATCATGCCGTTGAGCTTGAAGCGCTCGACGAGGAGGTCCGCCGCCGCACGGACCTCCGGCTTGTGCGCGATGATCTGCCCTATCCCGGCAAGCGGCTTCTCCCGCACCACCGCCGCAAGCACTTCGCCGTCACGCGCGGCGATATCGACGCTGTACTCGGGACCGGGGAGGTATTCCATCACCAGCTGCGGCGCGCAAGCGCCATCCACGCTGGTCTTGGTGACCCAGTCCTCAACATCCTGGACGTCGCTCTGCACTCGCTCGGCAATTGCCGTAATGCGCCCATAGCCCTTTCCATAGACCGACACGCAAGGCTTGATGCACGCATGAACCGATCCGTCGCCCTCGATGGCAGCCACCGCCGCCCGGACTTCGTCGGGTGTTGCCGCCACGCGGTACGCTGGGAGACTCACCACCCCTTCAACGTCGGCGTACACCCACTCCTTGCGGTGCAGCTTCGGCACGATCGGCGCCGGCGCCGCGTGGAAGATTCGGCAGCCCAGAGCTTCGAATTCCGCGGCTCGCGCCGTCAGGAACGACTGCTCGTGCCCGGGCACCAGCAAGTCCACTTTGCGGTTGCGAACGGTCTTCAGGCACCAGGCCAGATACTTCTCAACGCTCAACCCCGCCGGCTCAACGAACGCGACGTCGGCAGCAAGGTACCCCGCGAAGTGATCGTGGCGGTGCGAGATCAGGATCTCGAACTTGGGCAGGTCGCTCGCGCCTTCGCGCATCAAACGGACCACGCGGGCGACGACGGCAAAGTGCCTGTTGAACCAAATGCGCATCAGCGTCCTGGATCGGCGCTCCGGCCGACCTGATTTACCAAATTGTGTGCGAGGCCGGTTTACCCGGCCCCGAGGTTGTTACAGCTGTGCAACGATCGCGGGCATTAGTTGCTCAAAAGTGCGGCCGCTGGCATTTTCGCCAATAGCGTGCATCTTCCATTCACCGTTATTGCGATACACCTTGGCCATCACTTGCGCGCTGTGCGCACCGGTGCAGGAAAGGTTGTATTTAGCGATTTCCTGATTGTTGTTCCCATTCAGGATCCGGCATGTCGCGTTCTCGATCTCCGAGAAGTTCTGACCGGTGAAGCTGTTCACGACAAACACCAAGCTCTTTACATTGCCTGGGATGCGCGACAGATCGACGATGATCTGCTCGTCGTCGCCATCGCCGTCGCCGGTACGGTTGTCACCGGTGTGGACGATGCTGCCGTCCTTGGACTTGAGTTGGCGGAACCAGACGACATCGACAGAATTGTTCGCGTCGTCGAACATTACGCACGATGCGTCGAGGTCGATGCTC
>CAJADV010000582.1 GCA_903938575.1 uncultured Gammaproteobacteria bacterium | reverse complement strand
GGATAGAACGGGGTCCTCCTAAGACCCAGATGCAGGTTCGATTCCTGCTGGGGACACCAAGACGCCGTTTCACACCGTCCCAGATAGTTTTAAATCAATACGTTGATGTTTCAATTCCCAACACGATCGAGGCGACAACTACGCTGACACAGGGGAACTGACACCATAATCAGGGCAACGAGGTAGGCTTTTCGGCTGGGTATAAGGGCAGTGACTCGCCGGCAAGAGCCTTGGTGGACGCGTTCACCACGACACGAGGCCACACCAATCCTGACGTGGATCCGGGCACATGCAGCCGCTTGTAGAAGTTGCCGTTGAGCTGGGTATGACTGACGAGATGATTCCGGAACCTGCGCCAGAGCTCCCGATCAATGCGGAAAGCCGCCGCGCGACCCCAGAACTCCTTGAGAGAACCCCGGAACGTGAGTCCCGGCATGTCATAGATAGCCGCTCCGCAAACCTTCAGCGGTGTGTCGTGATAGAGCGCAGAGAGCCCCACCGTGCTGTTGACCACCACCACCCCCCGCGCATGCTGCAGCAGAGTTGGAAGGTGTATGTCATGGACGTAGTGCAAGCGACCCTTTAGCCCGTGTTCCACCGCACACTTACGGATGAGTGCATGGTAGTCGTGATAACCGCGGTCCATTGGATGGTGCTTGATGACCAAATGGACGCCAGAATCCGCATGGTTGGCAAATGAGCGGATGACGTAACGGATAAACCTCTCAACCGTGTCAAACCCCGAATGCGTCAGTATTTGCGCGTCATTGTGTACCTGCAATGGGACGAGGAAAAACTGTCCGGACAGTTCGCGGGTCAATCGTGCGGCAATACCTCGCTGCAAAAACCCAAAAACCCATTTCCGACCGAAGCCTCGTAGCCACGGATACACTTCCAGCAATGAGAGCGTGCGATGGTGACGGTAGTGGCGGTACAGAGGCTTGCCGACAGCACACGCAAGATAATAAACAATGGCCCACCGTGCAGAAGCCCAGAATGCATCTTTGACCTCCAGCGCAGGTGGTTGGCTGGAAAACTCTCGGTTGAGATAGAAAAGCGGTGAGCGCGGCATCTGCGAGTGCCCGTTGACGCCATAGCGCTCGAGCGTCACGTAGTGGGGGCGTATGTAGCCCTCTTCGAACACTCCGACTTCAATCCCCCGCTGGTTGGCAACCTGTCTCGCCACGCGGTGAACGGGCCGGCAGTCACCAAACATGAGAATGACATCAATATCACGCTCCTGCAGGACCTGCCGCAGGAACTCCGGCCATTCATCGGGTCTTCCGCGGAAGGACACCGCATCGCGCGGATAGAACAGGGTGTCGCCACCGTTAAAATTAATCTTGCAGACCTGGGCCCCGGCCCAGCGCAGGTCATCCGCAAGGCGGCGAAAAAAAGGACCAACCGGGGACTGCAACAAGAGAACCCGTTTGCCCCGAAAAGCCCCCAGACCCTGAGAAATCATGGCATTCCCATCCTTAGGACACACAGAACGCAGGCTTTGCCCACAGGCGCGCCTGCAGTGCAGGAGTCTAATCGAGATCAAGCAATGCCAGCCACGCTACAGGCGCGGGAGAAATACAAAAATCAGCGGGCCCGCAGCCGCAGCAGTACGGACATCAACCGCCGCCACATCGGTCGTCGACCCGCGGTGCAACGCCGCCACTCAAGCAGTTCATCTAGCGCGTTTTCTGCGCTGCAAAAATGCCTGCCCCGGCGGTCCACATAACTCGGATAGACAATAAGGGCAGCCGCCACGAGCTCGTCCAGCCTGAGCCGCCGTGTCCGTCGAGGCGCCGGCTGGCGATCGTCGGTGAGTCCCCAGCCCGCGTAGAAGGGCACTCCGTGACAGACAACAGGGCGACCTCTTAGCAGCGCCTCAAAACCCGCTAGCGAACTGATCACGTGCACTTCGCAGACGGCGTCCAGCAGTTCCGGCAACGCACAGTCCGCGACGATCTCGTCGGCCAGTGCCGCCGCTTCCTGCTCGCCATCGCCTTGGAGCCGCAACCCCGCAACGACGTCGGGATGCGGTCTGTAGAGCAGCCATGCATCCGGGCGTTCGGCACGCACCGCCGCAATCAAGGCCGCATTGCTGCGCACGCCTGGTGCGCCCAGCCGCACCGCTGCGTCGCTCTCGACCTGTCCGACCACGAGCACCACGGGGGCGCTACCGGTGGGACGCTGCCATACCCTGCCGCCCAGGTTGTACTTGCCAAGTCCTGCAGCAACGATCCGTTCACGCAGCCGCGCCGCGCGCGCGAGCAACGGCACATCGAAGCTCCCCTCCTGAAGCAGTGTTTCAAGATCGGATGGCCGGGTCGCATCGAAGTAGATTCCGCTGCCATCGGCAACCCAGGAGAGTGGCCGCACGAGTTCCGCACCGAGACCAACCGAGCGCAGGAATCCGTCCTCCAGTCGAATCACATGACCGGCACCCTCCGGCGCCGGCGCACCGCCCCACAGCACTGCCGTCTGGTCAGCTGTCAGCGTTGATGGCCGGCCGCGGGAGCGAACTCGCGAACCACGCAGGAAGGACCGCGCAAGAAATCGCTTCCGGGGCGAAAGCGAGACAGCATCCAATACCGGGGGAAAACGGTTGCGCATATGCCGCTGCAGGGCAAGATGCTCGAGAACATGCTCAACCTCGCAGGACTCGCCGCAGCCCGGATCGATGTAGCGTGGATAGTCAATCAGCGCCGCATGAACCAGCTGTCCAAGAGTCGCGCTTCCGCGGCGCGTCGGTGCATGCTGATCGTCCTCGCCAAGACTCCAACCAGCGTAAAAAGGCATACCGAAGCAGCGCAGCCTGCAACCCCAGACAAGAGCCTCGAAGCCGGCCTGCGAGGTCACCGTGTAGACGGTCGTGGCATTCGCGAGCAAGGAGGCGAGGTGCACATTGTCGCGCAGCAGCCTCAATCGGGCATCTCGCGGCAGCGAGGCCGGATCGAAGTGGCCAACCCCTTTGCCAGCGACAACATCCGGATGCAGCTTGAGCAGCACCGGGGTGCCGGGATTTTCATCAAGAGCCGCCTGAAGCATGCGTGCAAAGGCGCACGCATCGGCGCGCCCACCTGCTATCGATGCATCTCCCCGAGTCTGGTCGACCACAAGCACGAAGCTTTCAGGCAGCGAGCCTGGACCCACGTCACGCGCGGCGTTGTACTTGGAGACACGTCCTGCACGCCACAGCGCGGCCAGACTATCCGCACGCACCAACTGGGCCGATGTCAGCGCTTGGGAAATGAGGTGTTCGAGGCGCGAAGGCTTCGATGCGTCGTAGTACACACCCGTATCGTCGACCACCAATGAAAGCGGTGGCGCCACAGAGCCAAGCTCCACAGACCGCAGGAAACCGTCTTCGACCGCCAGATATGGCAGGCCATGAAGCGTCGCGAATCGACGCGCCGACGCGCTGGTCGGACGCAGTCCCCAGCCGGCAACCGCGTCGCAAGTGCGGCTTATGCGCAGCCCTCCCACCGGAACGATTTCGGCGCCCATCAGTGCGCCCAGATGCGGGATGCGGAGCATGCCTCGCGACAGCACGCCTACGCGACGGTGGATCATGGAAATCGTCCTGCGATGGCATCGTCACGGCACCAACCCAGTGCCCGTGCCTGCAACGCCCGGCAACTCTCCGCATCACGCAGGCATCGCAGGATCAGCGCCACCCAGTCCGCCTGCCTGTTCTCACACAGCCACCCTGTCTTTCCGTCCTGCACGACTCCCGCATAGGGCTCAAGCCGGGAATAGATTCCGGCGGCACCAGTGCGCGTGATATCGAAAAGTTTCACGTGCGAGCGCGCACGATTGAAAGAGGAGTCCAGGCAGGGCGCCAGCCCGAGTAACTTGCGATGATTCATCGTCCGCGCGAGGTACTGCGGCCAACCGAGCGGCGGGCACACGCTGGCGCGAGGAATACCTTTAAACATCATTCGCACAGCATCGCCTCCCGCGATCTCGAAATTAGCCTGCGGAAGCGCATCCTGCACCTCTCGCACGATGGGCAACAGCCACTCGATCTCGCGTCGATGCGCCGCAGTGCCGTGGTAGAACCAGTCCTGTCCGACGGGTTCGACCGACGCTGGATCCACAGCGCCTGCCTCGAACCATAACGGTGGCAACAACTGCACGCCAAACTGGCCATAGCGACGCTGCAATTCGGGAGTCGACACCCAGATCTGGTTGCAGACTCCGTTCAGCAATCGGCACGTCGTCGCATGACGCCAGGACGTTCGCAACGCGTATCGCAAAGGCAGCTCCCCTGCGGTCACCGCCGCAGGAAGATCGTCATCCATGAACAACACAACCCGTCCGAGCGCCCTGCGTTCGCGAGCGAGCAAGTGCAGCCAGTCAGAAGGGGCATGGCGCACGACCACCACGTCACAGCCGTCGAGACAACCCGGCTGCGGGCGCTGAGCCAGTGTGTCAACGATGCGAAGTGGCAGGCCTGGATCCAAGCGTGACCGGAAGTAATAGTCAGTACTCGGGATAACCCCTGGCGACAGTACGGCCAGCGATCGGCCGGGATGGGGGGGGCGCGGCCCCATGGCAGGCAAGGCCTTGGCCGAGGCGCACAGCTCCACCACGCGCCGAAGGCTACCCCGGAGGATGCTCATCGGGACCTTGGGCATCAGCCATCTCGCTGGCTTCTCCCGGACAGGGTAAGCAGCGAGGTTAAAGCGCCCTGTTCAGCGTGTGCAGCGTCCTTTCGCAAGGCTCTCGCCAGCAATTCACGGTGTGATTTATCGATGCGTTGCAAAGCTGCGATGGCGGCTGCCGCAAGTGCATCGCTTTCAGCTGCTTCCGCCGCCGGCGCCTGCCAAGGCAGGACATCACGCCCGGCCCAGTGTGCAGCGGACCACCAGGCGGGATCACCCCGCATCCGTTCCGCATCCGCCGGATCCATGAGATCAAGCAGGGCTTCGTTGCTCACACGACAGCCGTCAATGATGCGGCGCACCAAACCTGGACCAAGCACCCACGGCGTGGGCTCTCCCGCGTACTGGAGATGACGTCCCAGGACGAACTCGATACCGGAATCGTGGGGCCCCGGGCGCAGGCTGCGATGACGCTGGAACAGACGAAGTACCGAACCCGAAAGACT
>CAJADV010000581.1 GCA_903938575.1 uncultured Gammaproteobacteria bacterium | reverse complement strand
TCTATCCCGACGTGCGGGCGGCTTGCCAGCGTTTCAGCGCTGGGTAAAGAAGGACGTGAAGAGCAGATCCTGGATTTCCTCGGGCTTCACCTTGCCCGCCTCCTCGAGGAATTTCCGCAGGTGTTCCAGCGCCTCGAGGCGCAGCGCCTCACGCTTGTCCTGCGCCCCGAGCACCTCAGGCGACTGGCGACTGAGCAACATGATCAGCTCGTGCCTGATCGCAGGCATATGCAGTTCGACCGCAGCGGCGGCCGGGGTAGCCACGCGCAGCGACACGTCGGCCTTCAGGTAACCCACACGGCCCTCGGTACCGAAGCTCACGATCAAGCCCGGAGTGAGCGGGATGTATGCAAAGCCGCGGTCAGGAGCCTTGTCGGCCTTCCCTCCTTCGCCGCCGCTGGCCTTGGCCTCGACGAATGCGAGAGCAGGCAGGACAGCGATCAGGATGACCGCCAGCAGGCGTCGAATCAGCATCCGTGAGTCCTCGTCGGATCGGGTAAACAGGTGGGCGAAGAATACACGAAGGCTGTGGCGCGGCGTGCGTTGACCCGGTGACGGGCTATCGCATAGCGTGCCTTTCCACCATCGAGGCTCTGCCCATGCCGCGCGTCCTGCCGACACCACGGCTCGTGTTGCTTGCCCTGTTCCTGTTTGCCGCAGGACTCATGGGCTTTGGTTACTACCTGCAGTATGTGGTCGGTCTGGAGCCGTGCCCGCTCTGCATGACCCAGCGGGTATTCATCGTGGGAGCGGGGCTCGCGGCGCTGCTCGCCGCCATCTGCAACGCGCGCAGCACCGGAGCGGTGGTGGTGGCGCTGATGTGCCTGGCAGGCAGCGGCTTTGCGGGCCGTCACGTGTGGCTGCAGAGCCTCCCCGAAGACCAGGTCCCCGCCTGTGGTCCCAGCGTCGATTACCTCCTCAACAATTTCCCGATCTCGGAGGCGCTCGAGATCCTGCTGCGCGGGAACGGTAACTGCGCCCAGATCGACTGGACCTTGCTTGGCCTGTCCATCCCCGTCTGGACCCTTTTCGCATTCATCGGCATGGCCGCCGTGGCGATCTGGAACGGCTGGCGCAGATTTCCGTGAAATTTCCCGGCTGGCCGGCGCCCCCGGACACGGCTGCTACGCTCCATGTGACGGAAATCCCCGAGCAAGGAGAAGCCCATGCGTACGGCATCGCGCAAACGAGACCCCGAGACCGTCGAACCCCGCGTACAGGAACTGCTCGGTCGCTGGCTGCTTGAGCGGCAGTCTTTGATGAGCGCCTTATGGGAGCTCGCCGCGGCCATCCGTCGCAGCGGCGGCCAGAGCACCATGACGCTGCGCCCGCAGCTCGACGCCTTCTGTGAAGTGCTGGTCGATTACGTCTCAGCCGGGCATTTCGAGGTCTTCCGCGAGCTTCTGGAGCAGCACGAGCGCCGTGGTACGGGAGAAGAGGCGCGCGCGCTCTACCGCCTGATACTGCCCACCACGCAGGTGGCGCTGGACTTCAACGACCGCTATTTCCGCGGTGGTTCAGGCATCGGACTGGAGCGGGATCTGTCACGGGTCGGGCAGTTGCTCGCGTCTCGATTCGACTGGGAAGACGCCCTGCTCCGCGGGCTGAGATCGCATACGCAGGCCATCGCCTGATTCCGCACAACCGTTCGTCGCCACGACATCAAGGCAGGGGCATCCGGCCCGGAGTGCGCATGCGCCGCGCGGCCTTGGCCCTCGCCACGCTCTGGCTGGTTGGTTGCAGCGGCGCCGAGCCGCCCGAGTCCAGCCTTGAAGTGGCGAAGCGTGGCATCCATGGCGCCGCACTGTCAGCCGATGGACGCCTGGCCGCCGTAGGCTCGCTCACCCACGGCGGCAGCCTGTGGAACCTCGAATCCGGCGAGCGGCGCTTCAACTGGAGCCATGAACCCGAAGCCGGCTCGGCCATCACGGCGCTCGGCTTTGCGCCCGATGGCGCCACGGTAATCACGGCCGAGGGGAGCACGGTGGTGCTCTGGGATACCGCCAAGGGTAAGGCCCTGCGGTACTTCGAGGCCCCCTCTCCGGTACTTGCCGCAGCCCTGAGCCGCGACGGCGGGCTCGGTCTTCTGGGTCTGGAGGACGGCACCGCCGCGCTCTTCGATGCTCGCGCGGGGGGTATCAAACGACGCTTCACGCATGCCGGCGCGGTGGTTGCGGTTGCCCTGGACGCCAGCGGACGACACGCGATGACCGGCTCTGCCGACGGCAGCGCAAGACTGTGGGACACGCTGAGCGGCACACAACTGCAACGCTGGGATTACCGCGCCGAGGTACGGGTGGTGGCCTTGTCGGATGACGGCCAGCGTGCCTTCAGTACGGCGCGCTATGAGCATTCGGTGATCCGGGATACCGGCTCCGGACAACCGATCGCCGAGCTGCCCGCCTACTCCACACGCATTATCCGGGGCGAGACCTGGAGCGCAGCACGCTTCTCTGCCGATGGATCACGGCTGTTGTGCGGAACGGTCGACGGCAGGGTGATGCTGTGGGAGGCCGGCTCTGCCCGGCTGATCGGCAGCTGGCAGCTGCCACGCCGCAGCGCCTGGAAGGCCGCCGGCAACCGTGTGGTTGCCGTCGTCTTTGCTGAGGCAGGCCCCGTAGTCGCCTCAGGCGATGGCTTCATTCACCGGTTGCGGCTGCCTTCGGCTCGATAGACAGCAGCTCGACATCAAAGATCAACGCCGCATTCGGGCCGATCTTTTCACCCGCGCCGCCCGGGCCGTAGCCCAGCTCAGACGGGATGAACACCTGCCACTTGGAGCCAACCGGCATCAGCTGGAGTGCTTCGGTCCAGCCCG
>CAJADV010000580.1 GCA_903938575.1 uncultured Gammaproteobacteria bacterium | reverse complement strand
GGGCGAGGGGGGCGGCCCCACGGCCCGAAGTGCGGGCGGTGCATGCTCGAGCGGGGAGGGCCCACGGCCCGAAGCGCGGGCGCTTCATGATGTGCAGCGGGCGTTGCCAGCCCGGCATGATTGATCGCTGAGGCTGCATTGCGCCCGCCCACGCTCCCCTGCTAGTTTCCGCGGTCCCTCGCCCCTACCGGTACCGGAGTAAAAAACCATGCATGACGAAACCAAGCTGATCCACAGTGGCTACGCGGGCGACCCGACCACCCACGCGGTCGCCACGCCCATCTACCAGACCGTGGCCTACGAATTCGACAGCGCCCAGCACGGCGCGGATCTCTTCAATCTGGCGGTGCCGGGCAACATCTACACCCGGATCATGAACCCCACCACGGACGTGCTCGAGAAGCGCATGGCCGATCTCGAGGGCGGAGTGGCGGCGCTCTGCGTGAGCGCGGGTAGTGCGGCGATCAACTACGCGATTCTCACGATCCTCACGGCCGGCAAGAACATCGTCACCACGCCGCAACTCTACGGCGGCACCTGGACACTGTTTGCGCATATGTTGCCCGCGCAGGGAATCCGCGTGAAATTCGCCAAGAGCGATTCCCCCGCCGATATTGCCGCCGAGATCGACGCCGACACCCGCGCGATCTTCTGCGAGAGTATCGGCAACCCCGCCGGCAACGTGGCCGATATCGCGGGACTCGCGAAAGTGGCCAACGCGCACGGCGTGCCACTTATTGTGGACAACACGGTGGCCACGCCGGTGCTCACCAAGCCGATCGCGCACGGCGCGCATATCGTGGTGCATTCGCTTACCAAGTACGTGGGTGGCCACGGCAACTCGCTTGGCGGCGCGATCATCGACGGCGGCAATTTCCCCTGGGCCGAGCACGCCGATAAATTCCCCATGCTCTGCACCCCGGAGCCCTCGTATCACGGCGTGGTCTACACCGAGGCGCTGGGCGCCGCGGCTTTCATTGGCCGGACGCGTACAGTTCCGCTGCGCAACACCGGGGCAGCGCTCTCGCCCTTCAATGCCTTTCTCTTGCTGCAGGGACTCGAGACGCTGTCGCTGCGCATGGAGCGCCACTGCAGCAACGCCCTCACGGTGGCGACCTGGCTGCAGCAGCACCCGCGCGTTAGTGCGGTGAGTTATGCGGGACTTCCTGATCATCCGCACCACGCGCTGGCGCAGACTTATTGCAAGGGCGGATTGCCGGCCTCGCTGCTCACCTTCGAGGTGAAGGGCGGGCTGGACGAGGCGGTGCGCTTTTATGATCGACTGGCGATTTTCAAGCGACTCGTGAACATCGGCGACGCCAAGTCGCTTGCTTGCCACCCGGCCTCGACCACCCATCGCCAGCTGACCGAGGCCGAGCAGGCGCGTGCCGGCGTGACCCCCGGCATGCTCAGGCTCTGCGTGGGCATCGAGCACATCGACGACATCCTCGCCGATCTGGCGCAGGCACTCGGCGGCTGAGCGGCGTTCAGAGCGCCGCGAAAAACGCCCGGATCTCGTCAGCAACGGGTCCGGGTTGTTCCCCGGGCCCGAAGTGCCCGCCCTGCGGGAACACCGTCCAGCGCCGCAGGTCGCAGTGCGCGGCCGCCAGGCTCCGCGGCAGGAAGACGATGTCCTTGGGCCCGATCCCATACCCGGTGGGCACCTTGATGCGCGGATTCGCGCCGCTTGCTGCTGCCGTGGCCGGGTTGAACCACTCTTTGTAGATTCGCAGCGAGGAACCAATGGTGTTCGTCAGCCAGTAGAGCGAGGCGAGCGTGCAGAGGCCATCGCGTCCGAACAGTCCGACCACGTCACCGTCGCAGTCGCTCCAGGCCCGGCGCCGCTCCCAGATCCAGGCCGCGGTGCCGGCCGGCGAGTCGGCAAGGGCGTAGGCGAGCGTCTGCGGATCGTGCATATGCACCGCGATATGACTCACCACAGAGGCCGCGGCTTCGTCGCGGCGCACGGGCATCCATTGCTCGTCGGCCGCGAACATGCTGGCGTCGAAACCGCGCCCATCGAGTCCGGGGAGCACGGGCAGCGTGAGGTAAATGCCGTCCAGCTGTTGCGCGTGGTCGCAGCCGAGCAGGAGCGTGACCATCGCGCCCCAGTCGCCGCCAGCCGCGCCAAAACGCGGGTAGCCGAGCACCTCGGTCATCAAGCGATGCCACAGCCCCGCAATCTGTGCCGGACCGATACCGGTGGTGGTGAGCGGCGAGGAAAAGCCGAAGCCGGGCAGCGAGGGGATCACGACATCGCAGCCCTGTGCGGGATCGCCGCCGTAGGCGCCCGGATCGGCGAGGCGGCGTCCGGCCTCCACCCAGTCGAGGAAAGACCACGGCCAGCCATGGGTGAGTATGAGCGGGCGCGTGTTGCTGCCCGTGCCGCGCAGGTGCACGAAGTGGATGGGCATGCCATCGATGGTGGCGCGGTAGTGAGGGAGCGTGTTCATCGCGGCCTCGGCGCCGCGCCAGTCGTAGTCCTCGGCCCAGTAACGCAGCATGTCCTGCAGCCAGTTCTGCTCGACGCCGTAGGTCCATGTGCTGTTACCGAAATCGCCCGGCAGGCGCGTGGCGCGCAGCCGTGCGCGCATGTCCGCGAGCTGCGTGTCGGGGATATGGATGGTGAACGGCTCGACTTTCATGGGTAGCTCCTTCGGATAATGCCGTGAGCCTACACCGTCATGGCCTACGGCACCTGCACGCGCAGGCTTTCCTTGACCGTTTCCATCACCACATAGCTGGTCGATTCCTGCACGCCCGGCAGGCTGAGCAGCGATTCGCCGAGGAAAGCGCGGTAGGCGTTCATGTCGGCCACGCGGGCCTTGATCAGGTAGTCGAAATTTCCGGATACGAGGTAACACTCCTGGACCTCGGGGAGCTGTGCTGCGGCCTCCTTGAACTGCGCGAAGATGTCCTGTGTGGTGCGCGAGAGCCGGATCTGCACGAAGACCACCAGTCCGGCTCCCAGCGCCTCGGGGTCCAGGACCGCGGCAAAGCCCTTCAGGATCCCCTCGCGCTCGAGACGTTTGACGCGCTCGATGCAGGGCGTTGTGCTGAGGCCCACGCGGCGGGCGAGCTCGGTGAAGCTGATACGCCCGTCCTCCTGCAGCACCCGCAGGATATTCCGGTCGATTCTATTGAGCTGGGTCGGATTCATGGTCTGGCTATACCAAAGGCAAATATCCTGTTGAATGCCATCTTGGCAGGTGATTGGCCTGCATAGAACCCGATAAACAAAGAATCGCCTGTTTATGGCCGCCTAAACTGAACGCGTGTCTGGTCCTCGCAGGGCCATGAACCCCCAGGCAAACAGGAGAGGCAGCCATGCTCGTCGGCGTACCCAAGGAAATCAAAACCCACGAATACCGCGTCGGCCTCACCACGGGCAGCGTGAGTGAACTGATCCACCACGGTCACAAGGTGATCGTCGAGACCAATGCCGGCGCAGGCATCGGTCTCAGCGATGAGATGTACCGCCGGGTCGGGGCCGAGATCGTCGGCAGCGCCGCCGAGGTCTTCGCCCGCGCCGATATGGTGGTCAAGGTGAAGGAGCCGCAAGCCCACGAGTGCCGCATGCTCCGCGAGGGGCAGGTGCTGTTCACCTACCTGCACCTGGCGCCCGATCCCGAGCAGACCAGGCTCCTGCTCGACTCCGGCTGCGTGGCGATCGCCTACGAGACCGTTACGGGGCCTGGCAATACGCTCCCGCTGCTCTCGCCAATGAGCGAGGTCGCTGGCCGCATGTCGATACAGGCCGGAGCCCACTGCCTGGAGAAAGAGCAGGGGGGTTCCGGGATGCTGCTGGGCGGTGTGCCCGGTGTCGAGGCTGCCAAGGTGGTGGTGATCGGCGGCGGCGTGGTGGGCACCACGCGATCCGCATGGCGATGGGACTCGAGGCCGATGTCACGGTGCTCGACAAATCCCTCCAACGCCTACGGGAGCTCGACACGCAATTTGGCTGCAAGCTGGCCCCCATCTACGCCACCCGCGAGATGCTGGAGCGTTTCGTGGTGGATGCCGACCTCGTGATAGGCGCTGTGCTGGTGCCGGGTGCAGCCGCGCCCAAGCTGGTGACCGAAGACATGGTGAAAGCGATGCGTCCGGGCTCCGTGCTGGTCGATGTGGCCATCGATCAGGGTGGCTGTTTCGAAACCAGCCATGCGACCACCCATGCGGCCCCCACCTACATCAAACACGGCGTGGTGCATTACTGCGTGGCCAATATGCCCGGCGCCGTGGCGCGCACCTCGACCTTCGCGCTGAACAACGCCACGCTGCCGTTTGCCACCGCGCTGGCCGACAAGGGCTATCGCCAGGCCCTGGCCGCTGATCCGCACCTGATGAACGGTCTCAACATCCACCACGGCACCGTCACCTATCAGGCCGTAGCCGAGGCGCTCGGGCTCGGATTCGTGTCTCCGGCGCGGGCGATCGGTTAAGCTGCGGCGATAGCGCCGGGCCCCGTACCCACGCGCGATCGCCGCGGCAGCGCAACCCGCGGCGTCCCTCTCACACGGCACGGTCCGTCGTTGCGCGGCCGCAAGAGGTCCGAATGCAGTCGCAGCCCCCGCGTACCGGCGCTCTCACCCTGGGAGCCATGGGCGTCGTCTACGGAGACATCGGTACCAGCCCGCTCTACGCCTTCAAGGAGTGCTTCAACGAGGCCCATGGCCTGCAGCCGGGGCGCGCAGAAATCTTTGGCGTGCTGTCGCTGATTTTCTGGTCGGTCATGCTGGTTGTGTCCCTCAAATACGTTTTTTTCATGATGCGCGCTGATAACCGTGGCGAGGGCGGTACGCTCTCGCTGCTCGCCCTGGCAACGCGTGCGACCGAAAATCCCCGGCTGGCCGGCGGACTCGCGATACTCGGTATCTTTGCCGCGGCGCTCTTCTACGGCGACAGCATGCTGACGCCCGCGGTGTCGGTGCTGAGCGCGGTCGAGGGTCTTGGACTCGTGGCACCAGCGCTTGGCGGCTTGGTGGTGCCGCTCTCGCTCGGG
Source organism: uncultured Gammaproteobacteria bacterium (assembly GCA_903938575.1). Classification (GTDB taxonomy): domain Bacteria; phylum Pseudomonadota; class Gammaproteobacteria; order Pseudomonadales; family UBA5518; genus UBA5518. The sequence continues at coordinate 10,006 of CAJADV010000580.1, read as the reverse complement.
ATCCTCTCGTGGCTTTTCATCATCCAGCGTCACGGCACGGCCTCGGTGGGCGCGTTCTTCGGGCCGGTGATGTGCGTGTGGTTTGCGGTGCTGGCGGTGCTCGGTGCCTGGCACATCGCGCAGGAGCCCTCGATCCTGCATGCGTTGAGTCCGTTCTACGCGGTGCAGCTTTTCCAGCAGCACGCCATGGTGGCCTATGTCGCGCTGGGCTCGGTGGTGCTCGCGCTCACCGGAGCCGAGGCGCTCTACGCCGATATGGGCCACTTCGGCAAGGGTCCGATCCGCCTGGCATGGACGGCTTTCGTCGCGCCGGCGCTGGTACTCAATTACTTCGGGCAGGGCGCGCTGGTGCTCGCCAGCCCGGAGCATATCGAGAGCCCGCTGTACCGCATGGTGCCGGAGTGGGGGCTGGTGCCGATGATCGTGCTGGCCAGCATGGCGGCCGTCATCGCCTCGCAGGCTGTGATATCAGGCGCCTTCTCGGTCACGCGACAGGCGTTCCAGCTGAAACTCCTGCCGCGCATCGTCACCATCCATACCTCCGCCTCGGAGGAAGGGCAAATCTACATCCCGTTCATCAATTGGGTGCTGTTCGTGGCGGTGATCGGGCTGGTGCTCGGCTTCCGCAGTTCCAGCGCACTGGCTGCGGCCTATGGCGTTGCCGTGACGGGAACGATGCTGATCGACTCCCTGCTGCTCGCGGTGGTGATGTTCCTCAGCTGGCAATGGAACCGCGGTCTTATGTTGGCTGCCGCTGCGTTGTTCATTGTGGTGGATGTGGCTTTCTTCACCTCCAACGCGCTCAAGATCCCGCACGGAGGCTGGTTCCCGCTGGTGATCGGTCTGATGATCTTCACCCTGCTCATCACCTGGCGTAATGGCCGGCGCCTGTTGGTCGCGCAGCTGCGGCGCGAGGCCTTGCCGATAGACGTATTCCTGCAGGCCATGCAGGACGTCCAGCGCGTGCCGGGCACGGCGGTGTTCCTTACCAGCAATGCCGAGGGCGCGCCGCCCGCCTTGCTGCACAACATGAAGCACAACAAGGTGGTGCACGAGACCGTGGTGCTGCTCACGGTTCACACCCGTGATTACCCGGTGGTGCCACCCGAACAGCGGCTGGCCGTGACACCGCTTGGTGAGGGCTTCTACCGCGCGGCGATGGCGTTTGGCTATCTGGAGGATCAGCGCGTGCCCGAGACGCTACGCGCGCTGGTTCCTGCAGGCGTGCCGCTCGATCCGATGCAGACCTCGTACTTCCTCAGCCGCGAAACGCTGCTGATGGCGCGCAAGCCCGGCATGAACCTGTGGCGTCACGCGCTGTTTGCGTGGATGGTCCGCAACGCGGCTACGCCGCTGAAGACCTTCCACCTGCCACCCAACCGCATCGTGGAACTGGGGCAGCAGGTCGCCATCTGATCTCCCTCAGCGATCCGCGGGGTAGACGGCCTCGAGTTGTTGCAGCACGAGGCCATCTGCGCCGCGCAGGGCGAGCCGCAGCCTGAGCGCCTCGCCTGGCCAGTCGGCGGTGAGTGTCGCGAAGTTGTCCACTGATACGTTGGTCGCCAGCGCCCGATAGCGGTTGCTCTCACCGGCACCGGCGCCCCCCGAATTGAGCCCGCTGCTGGTCAGTTCCAACAGCGCCTCTGCGTGCCCTGGCAGGGCAATGCGCGAGATCTCTCCCAGATGCCGGTCGCCGCTCAGGATCACGGACGGCGTGCGGGTGTGGGCGAGCAGCGCCAGCAGCCGCTCGCGCTCGCGGGGGAAATTGGCCCACTTCTCGTAGCAGTGCTCCTCAGGGATCACCTGGATGCTCGAGACCAGCACATGCATGTCGGCGGGCTCCGCAAGCCGCTCCTCCAGCCAGCGCCACTGTGTCGCACCTAGCATGGTGGCGTCTGGCGCCTCGTTGCGTCCCCAGCGCACGCGCGGGCACGCGAGTGAGGGCCTGGCGGGCATCAGCGGCGAGCGGAAGCTCCGCGTGTCGAGAAGGATCAACTGGATGCGATGGTCCTGGTGCTGCAGCCAGTGCGCGTCGTAGACGCCCTCGCGCGAGCGCAGTGGCGAGTCGAGCGGAACCTTGAAGAAATCCATGAAGAAGGCCTTGGATTCGGTCTTCCAGGGGTAATCCGCGCCGCCGTCGTTACGCCCGTAGTCGTGATCGTCCCAGGTGGCGTAGACGGGAATCCGTGCCCGCAGTGCGGACCAATCGGGGTTGGCGGCGAGCTCCGCGTAGGCCGTACCGATGCGGGCGGGCTCCGGACGTGCCGCGTAGCTGCCGTTGTCCGTGTAAACGTTGTCGCCCCCGAGAACCAGGGCATCCGGTGCCAGCGCCAGCAGGCTGCGCCACACCGGCTGCGGTTCCTGCTGCCGCAGGCAGGAACCGAAGGCGATCGTGAAGGCGCCGGCCCGTGACGGCGGCGCGAACGCGATGGCGGCCAATGCGAGCAATATGATCAGTCGATGCATCGGGGGTTCTCCCGGTTGAGTGTGGCGGTGGCGGCGCACGGGCAGCGTCTCGCGTCCGCGCTCATGGCCTCAGCCCCGGCGCCAGGCGTGATAGCGCTGCGCCCACGTGAGCAAGCGCTCCGGCGCACGTGCCCGACGCCATTCCCCCGCGGCGTACTTGGCCGATTCGGCGAGCGTCGGGTAGCTGTGTATGGTCGAGAGGATTTTGCCCAGCCCGAGGTTCCAGCGCATCGCCAGCACGAATTCCGCCAGCAGTTCACCGGCGTGCTCGCCCACGATGGTGACGCCGAGGATACGGTCCTTGCCCGTGGCGGTGAGCACCTTCACGAAACCCCGGTCCACGCCGTCGGCGATCGCGCGATCGAGATCGTCGAGGCCGTAGCGCGTCACCTCGAATGCCACGCCCTGCTCCCGTGCCTCCTGCTCGGTGAGCCCCACGCAGGCCAACTCGGGCTCGCAGAAAGTCACTCGCGGGATCACCCGATAGTCGACCGCAAAACGGCGGAATTGCCCGAAGAGCGCATTCACCACCGCGTACCAGGCCTGGTGCGCGGCGGCGTGCGTGAGCTGGAAGGGGCCGGCGACATCGCCTGCGGCATAGATGTTGGGGTAGAGCGTCTCGAGGTACTCGTTGGTCTGAATGGTGCGCTCCGCTGGGATGCCGAGCTCCTCGAGGCCGTAGCCCTCGAGCCGCGCCTTGCGCCCGACCGCGCAGAGCAGGAGGTCGTAGGGGATGCGGCGCGGGGAGGTGGCGCCGTCTACCTCGATCAGGCGCTCGGCGTCCTCGCGCAGGCAGCGCAGCGCGCGATGCCCGGTCAGCACTTCTATGCCATCGGCCGCTAGCGAGGCGCGCACCAGTGCGGCCGCCTCGGCATCCTCGCGCGCGAGCAGCCGCGGCAGCGCCTCTATCAGCGTGACGGCGGAGCCCAGGCGTGCCAGTGCCTGGGCGAGCTCCACGCCGATCGGCCCGCCACCGAGCACCACCGCGCGCGCGGGCGGTGCATCGAGCGCCGCGAGCGCATCCCACAGCGTCTCGCTGGTGACGTAGCCGCTGTCCTCGATGCCTGGCAGCGGTGGCACTGCCGGCGAGGCGCCGGTGGCGATCACGATGCTGCGGGTGCTGAGACGCTGCGTTATTCCAGCGGCATCACGCAGTTCTACGGTCCACGGATCCACGATGCGCGCGTGTGCTGCCAGCACCTCGACGCCCAGCGCGCTGTAGCGCGCGACACTGTCGTGGGGCTCGATGCGGCGTATCACCTCGCGCACCCGTTCCATCACCGCCCGGAAAGACACCGCAGGTTCTACCGCCGTGAGCCCGAGGCGATCTGCGCGCCGCATCTGCGCGGCGAGTCGCGCGCTGCGGAGCAGCGCCTTGCTCGGTACGCAGCCGGTGTTCAGGCAGTCGCCACCCATATGCACCGACTCGACCAGCGTCACCCGCGCGCGTACCGTCGCGGCGATGTAGGCGCTCACCAGTCCGGCAGCGCCGGCACCGATCACCACCAGGTTGCGGTCGAATCGTCGCGGTCGCGGCCAGCGCGCGTAGAGCTGTCGGCGCCGCCACGCCGCCACCGCGCGGCCGGCGAACAGGGGGAACACGCCGAGCAGCACAAAGGACGCCAGCAGGCCGGGCGAGAGAATGCCGGCGAGACTCTGCAGCTGTCCGAGCTGGGTGCCGGCGTTCACGTAGACGAGCGTGCCGGGGAGCATCCCGATCTGGCTCACCGTGTAGAAGCTGCGCGCGGGCATGGATGTCAGGCCGAGCAGCAGGTTGATCAGGAAAAACGGAAAAACGGGTACCAGTCTGAGCGTGAAAAGATAGCTCGCACCGTCGCGCGTGATCCCTGCGTTGATGGCCTCCAGTCGGTCGCCGAAATGCGACTGCACCAGATCCCGCGCGAGGTAGCGCGCCACCAGGAAGGCGAGCAGCGCGCCGATGCTGGAGGCAAAGGACACCAGCAGCAGGCCCCAGCCCAGCCCGAACAGCGCGCCCACCACCAGCGTCATCACCGTGGCGCCGGGCAGGGACAGGGCAGTGACGAGGACGTACACCGCGAAGAATGCCGCCGCCGCCGTCAGAGGCTCGGCCTGTTTCCAGGCCAGCAGGGGGCCCAGCAGGGAGCGAACACCGTCAAGGCTTAGATAGCGTTGCGCGCCGCTCCCGTAAAAGGCGGCTACCACCAGCGCGAGGACGAGCAGCAGTGCCAGGCGCTTCACCCGTGCGGCGCCTGTGTGGCCGCGCGGGCATTGCGTATCAGGATGTCGCCGCGCGAGGGGAGGCCGAGCCAGTGGTGCATGGAATTGTCGGGTTCTGTGAGCGAAGAAGGGATGATCCCGCCTCGGGCGCTGGCCGGCAAGGCACGATGGGCTGTTTCCGTGAGCCCATTTCTTGGGTTAACGTGAAGCGGTCGCGTTGCGGAAGACTATCCACGTGCCTCTCGCCGAATTCCTGACACACGCTCTGCGCCGGCGTTCGGTGGCGGGCCAACCCTGGCATCGGCAACGTCCGTTGCGCGTAGTGGCAGCCCTGCTGCTTGGGTATGCCCTGCTCGGTTTTCTGGTGGTGCCGGCGCTGGTGCGTCATTACCTGCCCGGGTCACTGCGTGAATCGCTGGGGCTTGAGGCAAGCCTTGGCGATCTGCGCCTGAATCCGTTTAGCTTCCGCCTCGAGGCCGATGACTTTCGGCTTGCCGAGAGCAATGGCGCCCCGCTTGCGGCATTTCGCCGGTTGGTGGTGGATTTCGAACTCTCCAGCCTGTTTCGCTGGGCCTGGACCTTCGCTGACATAAGCCTTGAGCAACCCGAATTCGATCTGGTCCTCGAGAAGGACGGCCGCCTGAATGTGGCCCGCATACTCGCCGCGCTGCCCCCCGATTCCGATCCGGATCCCGCGTTAGAGAATCCCGAGGCAGCCCCACCCCGGCTGTTCCTGCACCGACTCGGCGTGAGCGGTGCGCGCATCGGTTTCACGGATCAGCGCCACACCACCCCGGCCAGCACCACATTGGGCCCGCTTGAACTGCAGTTCACGCGGATCACCACCCTGCGTGAGCAACGGGGCCCCGGCACCCTCGATGCCGGTCTCCCCGGGGGCGCGAAGCTCGCGTGGGCAGGCGAGTTCGCGCTGCATCCGCTGGCCTCCGCCGGCACGGTCACGCTCTCCGGTCTGAAGCCCGCAGCCTTCTGGGATTTCGCGCAGCCCCATCTCGCATTGGCGCCGCCGGGCGGTGTGCTGGATGCCTCGTTTGCCTATGACTTTGCCTCTGCGAAAGGCACCACCACGCTGCGCACCGACGCCATGCGTCTCGATCTGCGCGATCTGCTCCTGCAGAAGCCTGGCGCCACCGCGCCCATGCTGGCGCTGCAGCGGGTGGCCGTGGACGGCGGGCGCTTCGATCTTGCGGGCAATCAGCTGACGCTGGGGCGCGTCTCATTGCAGGGCGGCCGCGTTGCCGCGGCGCTCGATCCCCGCGGCGTGCTCGACTGGGAGTCGCTGCTGGCGCCGACGCCGCCGGATGCACCTGCCACTGCTCCTGATGCAGCCTGGCGTGCCGTCGTGGATACGGTGTCCGTCGAGAACGTGGCCGTGGAGGTGTACGACGAAACGCGCAATGCGCCGCTCGGGCTTGCGCTGCTGGCACGGCGTGTCGGGTTTGCTCTGACGGCAGCGCCCGGCAAGGATGGCCCGGCCATCGCCCTCAGCCGTGGTGGTGTCGAACTCGGCGATATCGTGCTCAGCACCGGCCCTGAGCGCAGCCCGCTCGGCAGCATCGCGCGGCTCGCGGTCGAGGACGCCGCAGTCGACCTGGCTGCCCAGCGGCTGCAGGCCGCGAAACTGTCGATCGCGGACCTGCGCACCGCAATCCACCGCCAGCCCGACGGGCAGCTGCGCGAGATTGTTCTGGCCTCGGTGCCGGATCCTGTCACGCCGCTGCCCCTGAGCCATGCGGTGGCGCAGTGGAGTGCCGCACTCGGCGAGTTTGCGCTTAGCGGGCTCGATGCCAGCGTGGCCGATACCTCAACCACGCCCGCGCTCGAGTATGGCGTGAAGGGCGGCAGCCTCACCTTGAAGGGCATCGACACCGCCAGCACCGCGCCGCTTCGCCTCGAGGCACTGCTGCCGGTGGTGCAGGGTGGCGAGATCCGTGTGCAGGGCACCGCTAACGCCGATGGCAGTGCCGCGGATATCGCGCTCAGGGTGAGCAATCTCGATCTGATGCCCCTCGCCCCGCTGGTGGCTGCGGACACCACCCTGAAGCTCGAGTCGGGGACGCTTTCCGCCGATGCCAGCATCGCCTTGCGCAGCCCCCCCGGTACTGACATGTCCCTGCAGGTCTCGGGCAGTGCCGGCGTCGACGAACTGCTGCTGCTCGAGGCCGCGAGCGGCGCACGTTTCCTCAGCTGGGATTCGCTCGCTGCAAGCGGCATCACCTTCAGTTCCATCCCCGAGCACCTGAACATCACCGAGCTTCGCCTGAGCGGTGCCAATGCCAAGGTCGTGGTGCAGAAAGACCGCAGCGTGAATCTGGCCGCGGTGATGCGTGAGCCGGTCGCAGCCACCGCCACCACCGAGCGCGTGGCCACGGTCGCTCCCGCTCCCGCTGTCGAAGCCGTACCCGTAGCCGCCGCACCGGTGTCTGCAGCGGCTTCTGCGGCCGAGCCCTTCCCGCTCAACATCGACCGGATCCGCGTCGAGGACAGCCTGGTCGATTTTGCCGATTACAGCCTGGTGCTGCCCTTCGTGGCCCGCATCGAAGGCCTGAAGGGCGTAGCCAAAGGTATTTCTGCGGCCGCAGACAGCCGTGCCACGCTCAGTTTCAGCGGGCGTGTGGGCGAGTACGGCGAGGCTGATATCGACGGCCAGCTCGCGCCCTTTGATCCCACGCGCTACACCGATATCGAGAGTGCCTTCCGCAATATCGCCCTCACGCCGCTCTCGCCCTACAGCGCCACCTTTGCCGGGCGCACCATCAAGACCGGGGATCTGGATCTTTCACTGCAGTACAAGATCGACAACCAGAAGCTGCTCGGCAAGAACGAGGTCGTGTTGCAGAACTTCCGGCTCGGCGAGTCGGTGAAGAGTGCCGATGCTGTCAACCTGCCGCTTGATCTCGCGATCGCCTTGCTGAGCGATTCCAAAGGCCGCATCGATCTGGCGGTTCCGGTGAGCGGCGATGTCGGTGACCCGAAGTTCAGCTACGGTTCAGTTATCTGGAAAGCCATTGGCAATCTGATCACCGGCGTGGTGACGGCGCCGTTCAGGGCGCTGGGCTCGCTCTTTGGAGGCGGGCAGGACGAACAGGTGCAAGCCTTGCGCTTTGGTTCCGGCAGCGCCGAGCTGATGCCCATGGAGCGCCAGCGCATCGCCAAACTCGCCACCGCGCTTGCCGCGCGCCCGAAACTCGGCGTGCGGGTGCCTGCTGCCACGCACCCTGGCCGTGACGGTTATGCCTTGCGCCGGTTACAACTGCGCCGTGAGCACGCCGTGGAAATGGGCTACGAACTTGCGGCGGGCGAGGACCCGGGGCCTGTGTCTTACAGCAACGGCAAGAGCCAGCGGGTGCTGGAGAAATTGCTCGCTGGGCGAGAGGGCGAGAGCGCCAACGACACCTTTGCGGCCGGCTGGACGAAGACGCAGGGCCGCGCACCCGAGCGGGTGAACGCGGCGCTGGCGCTGGTGGGGCGTGGCAGTCCGGACCACGACTACTACCGGGAGCTTTACCTCTACCTCGTGCAGCGCACCCCCGAACCTCCGGGGCAGATGACAGCCCTCGCCCGGGCGCGCGCCGAGGCAGTTAGCGCCGAGTTCCGCGCCCGTGGCGTCGAAGCAGCACGGGTTAGCATTGGTGCGGCCGTGCCGATGCAGAAGGCCACGCCCGCGGGTGTAATGCTGCCGCTCGAACTGGTGGCGGCAGGCTAGCGGCGTCTCGCAGGGCCGATGCACGCGGTGGCTCAGCCGGGCTGGGTGGCGAACATCGCTTTCAACCGCGCATCCTTGCCCGTCATCTCCCAGTGCAGCAGCGATACCGGTATCGCACCGGCCTGCTGGAATGCCGTGAAGAAATCCGCCATCACGAAGGGCTTGCCGGCGCTCTCGAGCTGTTTGCTCCACTCCGCTATCAATTGCTCGATCAGGTACTTGCCCACCAGATAACTGGTGCCGTAGCCGGGTTGGCGCAGGTACAGATGCTGCTCGAACGCGAGGAGCCTGGGCTCCACCCGCATCCAGTTGCGCGGTGTCCAGTCGAGGTGCACCTGGCTTGCTTCCTCCAGCGTCATCTCGTTGGCGTGCGCGCGCAGCGAGCCGATGCCACGCGCGGCGCGCTGGGCGAGCATGACCCAGACGATCTCGCGTGCGCGAGGTGCCGCATCCAGCAGGCCCGCGTGCATGAACATCTCCTCCACCGCGGTGGCGATGCCCTCGCTGTAGCTGTCGAAAATGTTGTAGAGCAGGGCTTCCCGGCGGAAGGGATTGGGGCTCGGCGTGTCGCGCACACGCGCCAGATCGAACCAGTGGTAGAAGTGGCAGTAGAGCGGCAGCGGGTCGAGGTGGCGGCCTATATCGAAGAAATTGCGCTCTGCCGGCGGCACGAAATCGCCCAGGTGCTCACGCAGGGCGGGCTCCATGTTGGCCGTGACGGGCATGATCGCTTTCTCGCGCAGGAAGCCCATCAGCCGCGTCGCACCCGCGTCCGCGCGCGCGGCCCAGGCCTGCGGGGTGTCTGCGGCCGTGAGTGGTGGCAGTCCGCTGTTTCGCGTCTCCTCCATGGCCAGTCCATTCCACGCGCGGGCGAGTTCGCGCTCGAGCAGCCGCAGTTCGTCCTCCCAGCCCAGTGGCACGTAGCGCACATTGCGCTGATACCAGTCGTAGTTGTCGCGGCCGATCCCTGATGGGCCGGTTTTGCCGGGTGCCTCGGCATCCAGCCAGTCAGCGAAAGCCAGCGTGGCCGTGTGCGCCGCAGCGATCGCGGCGTGCAGCGCGGAGCCGGGTTCCGGCGCCGCACGGGCGCTCAGCGCGTCCAGCGTGTCGAGTTCCGCACGCACGGTGGCAGCACCGGCCGTCCACAGGTCGCGGGCGTTGCCGGTGAGATTGCCGCGTGCCTGCGCGAGCAGCGGTGCGATCACGGCCAGTTCGGCGGCAAGGCGCGCCGCGTCCGCGGCCGCCAGAGGGAAGCGGTAGGTCCAGAGCTCCACAGTGGCGTGATGGGTCGGTCCCTCGCGCGCCGGCACGTCGCTCTGCTCGGGGAACACCGAGAGGTAGAAGGCGGGATCGCGTTGCCAAGGACGCAGCACCCGCAGGTTGAAGTCGAGGCCATTCATTTCCGCGTGCAACAAATGCCAGTCGACCTGCTGGGGCACCGGCCAGCTGCTGCAATCGAGCGCTTGCAGACGGCGTCTGAAATCCTCCAGTCCTGCGGCAGCCTGCTGCATCCGCGCGGGCGTGTAGTCGGGTGCGCCGTCGCGCTGTGGTGGCCGCTCGAAGCGGCGCCACGCGGCGAAGAGCGCGAGCAGGTCTGCGTGTCCGTTCGCGGCGGCT